>NZ_JAKZEQ010000119.1:0-877 GCF_022549155.1 Lactiplantibacillus sp. ME-2 | reverse complement strand
TTCTGCCGATTAAAGGCGCCACATAGCCAGTCTTGTTCCCGCATAATCCGTAAGACCCGCTTATGATTGATTTTAAAGCCATAAGCGTCATGTAAAGCACCGGTTATTCGTCGGTACCCGTATTTCCGAGTATATTTTGGATCTTGTTGACGAATCTCATCAATTGCCTGAATAATTTGTGAATCATCTAAGTTACGACCACGATGCTCCTTAGCATAATAATACGTGCTGCGAGGAATACGAACAGCCTTAAGAACTAGTTTGATGGAAACTTGAAAATTCTGCCTTAACTCGTCTACTAGTTCGATGAGTTCGTGTGTTTTGACTTCTTTCGTGCTAAGGCATCGAGTTTTTTTAAGAATTCATTTTCTATTTTTAACATTTGATTCTCTTGTTTTAGCTGCTTCAATTCTGCGGCTGGAGTCTGTGGTTTTTCAGGTTTGGGGTTGTTCTGCTTGTGTTTGGCCATGGTCTTAGGATTCCCTCGTTTGCACTCAAGTCCCGCTATTCCAGATTCCTGGAAGTGTTTTTCCCACTGCCAAATCGTACTTGGCGACGACAAGTCAAAGTGTAAGGCAGTCACTGGAAGCGAAGCTTGATTTCGTTTCTTCCAGTTTAATACATCGACTTTGAACTGACTAGAATATTCTTGGGACATTGACCGGTCTTTTAGACCTTCAATACCTCGCCGCTCAAATCGATGAACCCAACCCAGAATGATTGCGTGATTGCTAATGCGATACTTCTTAGCTAGAGACGGTGAACCTTTACCAGATAAGTATTCAGTAACGACCTTTATTCGAAGTTCTAAATTAAATTTTGACATAGTAAAACCCCCAAGGTTAGATTTGGTGTCCAACCTTAGGGGTTCACTTTA
>NZ_JAKZEQ010000118.1:0-927 GCF_022549155.1 Lactiplantibacillus sp. ME-2 | reverse complement strand
TTCTACAACCTCTTCAATGTCTTTTTTTATATCTGAAACAAAGGAAACAGACATCTTGTTTAAATAAGTATTCAATTTTTTCAATTGACCAGCATCAGAAGGGAGAAGACTGGTACCAATTAAGATGCTATCTTCGTCGTAGTGCCCTAAAAATTCTGTATAGCCTTGTAACTCAATTGAATCAATACGATTATTATTTTCACTTACATTAATGAACAATGATGCCTCATGTGTTTCTGGCTTCCCATTAGCATAGTCAGAATCGGGAATGAGATCTCCTTCAATAAATGTGTAATCAAAGTCGAAAGGAACATATTCAAAAAAATCAGTGGGTACGATATCCAATGCCTGGCAAAGCTTATTTACGGTTTCCATTTGGACCATCTTCGAACTATTAGAAGACAGCGATGTAAGAGTAGTTCGCGAGATACCAGTATCATTCGAGACTTTGCTTATTCTTAGTTGTCGTTCAGTCAGTAATACAGATAGGTTATTTCTGAGCATGGTTAATGGCCTCTCTTTCAATTGAAATTGTATAGTTATTTGAACAAAAAATCAATAATTGATATAAAAAGATTGAAATTAGAACAATGGTGTAATACAATGGTAACTGTTCAATTAATTGAACAAAAAAGCTGAAAGAAGTGATTAATGTGCAAAATGTTATGACCATAAAAGATGCTATGCAGTATTTGAAAATTTCTAGCTATAACACCTTTAAAAGAAATTATTTGGATCAAGGGCTCCCAGTAATACTAGTTGGAAAGAACCGGAGGGTCGAGCGTAACGACTTAGATATGTTTCTCAATAGGCACAAAATAATAAGGAGTGGTGAAAAATGAAGTACATGAATTTAGGCCAAGCATGTAAGTATCTCAATGTTAAATCACGTAATACTTTAAAAAAATACATTAATCAGGGTTTACC
>NZ_JAKZEQ010000117.1:0-1033 GCF_022549155.1 Lactiplantibacillus sp. ME-2 | reverse complement strand
GGCAAATTACAAGTTTAATCCGAACAAGCCCGGAATCTTTCAATGGCAGTCTGTTGATGATGTATTTTTAATGGTCGTTGATTAATTAGTTCAAGTGCTGCTAGGATCTCATCAGTCGTTACTTGGCTAAAATTGGTCTTTTTCGGGAAGAACCAGCGTAACCGTCTATTAAAATATTCATTGGAACCTCGCTCCCATGGTGAATATGGATGGCAAAAATAAACTTTGATCTGATAATCCTGTTCTAAGGCCTGATAATTGGCAAACTCTTTACCATGATCAACAGTAATGGATTTTACTTGGGGACCGAAGGCCCCCATAAACTTGCCAAAGGCGGTGTTTAGAGCCTTAGCCGTTCTATTAGGGGCTTTGATAGCCCATAGAAGTCGGGTCTTACGTTCTACGAATGTAACCAGACATGATCGTGACTCACTTCGACTAGAAAGCACCGTATCTACTTCCCAATGACCAAAAGCTAACCGTTGATTAACAGTTGTTGGCCGTTGTTCGATGGAAGTCCCACTTGTAAATTTCCCACGATTTTCGCTCACTCGGTGCTGGCGGACATTCCGATTGGGTAGATCAGTCAATTTGAAGGGGAGCCAGCCACGATTAAGCCAATTATAAATTGACGCAGTGCTCAAGTTATAAGCGGCCGCAATGGTTTCTGGTGACCAGGTTAATCGTAAGTGATTGGTAATTAAAGTCGCTAATGCTGCCGTCAGCATCGAACGACGACCGCAATTCCGCCTTTTGCGATCTGCATCTTGCTGAGCTAATTCTGGATCATAAGGTTTAACCCGGTCCAACTCATAGCTAATCGTAGCTTTGGCGACGCCTAAGGCGTCAGCCATTACTTGGTAAGATTTATTCCCCTCATTGACCAGTTGTGCTAGTGCGCCACGTTGAAAACGTGATAAAGTAGATGTACCCAAAGTAATCACTCCCTATATTGGTTGGAATTAGCTACTACCATTGTAAGTGATTGCTTTGGGCTTTTTAATTTCTGTTCGGATTAATTATAGAATTTGCC
>NZ_JAKZEQ010000116.1:0-1069 GCF_022549155.1 Lactiplantibacillus sp. ME-2 | reverse complement strand
ATGTCCCTTTGGGGACAAAGAGAAAAAGAGACATGTCTCTTTAGAGACAAAGAGAAAAGGGGAAAAGGGGACATTTGTAAATAAACCATTGACTCTTTATAATGCAGGAGGTAATCTGTAATTGTGATAAAGAAATTTGGAATTAGGTAAAATACAGTTGAACATAAAAAAACACCCACCGAAGGCAATCGGTGAGCGCCACACATAAAAGTCATATCGTTTAATGACTATTATATCATGGCCGGTGCGATTTTTAAAGCCCTAGGGGACAAGCTGGGGTCTAAATCCAAGGGGACACGTTTGCCAGGGCGACTTCAATAAGTCTGGCTATACCACAACAAGGTCATCTGTACGGCTGGGTGGTGAATGGTGAGCGCGACCATTAACGGCGCGGGTGGTAAAACGAAGCTTCGGCTTGGTGCCATTGATTAGTTGGTGATCGAACAAAAATAAATACGTATCATCAACGCCTATTAGGGCGTTTTTTAGTAGGCTAAACCGAAAACGTAGGTTTATAATGAGTGGTGGTAGCAATACCGCAATTGTACAGACAAACGACGGGCGTTAACGACCGACGAACTAAGGGGAACCTTATCGTAGAATTGTACTCTGGTTCAGTTATTCAAAATAGCTGTTTCCAGGGAACAATTCTGCGCTCAAAACGTCACTCCCTCTAAACTGAATGGAAAACCGTAACCCGTCAAGTCAAATTCCAAAGAAAGTTGGTGGAATTGTTGGAATGTAAGGATTACATTGTTCCATTGAATCCAGATGTAATCGTTAAGAAGACAATCTATCGGAGTTCCTCAAGAATCACTGAGCGACAAAGGAACCAAGTGAAGAGAGTTTTGCATAGTCAAGGATATCAGGGAAAAATTGGCAGTATTCGGTATACTCGAGTAAATTATAAGTATTCGTTCAAAGTGTCAGTTGAGTATCAAGGAAACATTGGTAAGTTTTTAGTGAATACTAAGAATGAGACAGTTCAGTTTAAAGGAATGGTCTAGGGAAAAACTAAGAACGTGTTTGGATACTTTGACATTCGATTTGATTTTAGTTAAATTAGATC
>NZ_JAKZEQ010000115.1:0-1116 GCF_022549155.1 Lactiplantibacillus sp. ME-2 | reverse complement strand
ACCGCTATAATGGGTGGCAACGTTGATTTGACCATCTGCTGTCACCGTATAAGTTACTGTGACGATGGTACTAGGAACGGTCGTGGTAACAAAGTTGTAAGCCAGTGAAACTTTCGTGGCGATTTCGTGATCCGTGTATTTGTTATTGAGTGGCGCGATTGGTAACGGTGTGACTGGTTGGTCGTCAACCGTCAATTCGATATCTTGACAAGTTGAGAACTTATCGGCCGCGTACCACTGTGCGGATTTGACTGAAAAGCCGCTACCGTGATCATTATCGGTTGTCGCCCGCCAAAAGATGGGCGTGGGTGTACGATAGAGCCACTCTTTATCGTTGACGACGAGTGATTCAAGTCCGCCACGTTCGTAGCTAAAGAGGTAGTGGAAATTAGCCCCCTGTAGTCCTAAACTCCCGTCGCCGTAAATAACGTGTAATTGATTATTTGTGTAAGCCATAGTAATATTTCACCTCTTGCATTGCTGGTTTTGGTGTCCGGTCGGCAAACATTAAGCCGTCACCGGAGAATTCATAATCGGAGTGGCGTTCATCGAAATCACCGCCATACCGGAGCACGTCTTGGTCGGTAATTGGGTCATGAACGAAGAGCGCTTGATCAATAAAGTCCCAAATAAAGCCACCTTGATACATCGGATACTTGTCGATCAAATCATTATATGATTGCATGCCGCCCAGAGAATTCCCCATGTCATGCATATATTCACAATCGAGGAAAGGTTTGGTTGGGTTATCTTCCAAGTAAGCTGCAATATTTTCGGGCTTTTCGTACATCCGACTTTCAACATCAGAAATGCGATCTTTTAATTCTGGTGTGTGGACGACACCTTCGTAGTGGACGAGTCGTGAATCATCGTGTTCTTTATAGAAAGCCTGCATCGCCGCGATATCTTCGCCGGCATATGATTCATTGCCAAGTGACCAGAAAATGATCGATGGGTGGTTTTTAAACCATTCGTAGTTCGAACGGGCCCGGTCGATCACCGCTGCTAACCAGTGTGGATTATCGCCAGGAACATTGTAAGAAGGCTCGATAGCGCCCATTTTTTGCCATGACCCGTGCGATTCGAGGTTGTTTTCGGCCATTAGGTAGATACCGG
>NZ_JAKZEQ010000114.1:0-1127 GCF_022549155.1 Lactiplantibacillus sp. ME-2 | reverse complement strand
GGTTGCAACGTATTAAAACCTAAAAACAAATAATATTCACGTTGCTGTTTATGCCAGCGTTGTAATATTTCTACCGTCGTATTGTCTAAGCTGACAGTGCGGCGGCCTTTTTTTGTCTTAGGGGCTTGAATAATCTGCTTGCCACGTTTCCCTTGGGTGAGTGTTTTATTAACCCGCAAGGTCTTATGGACAAAGTCAATATCTTGCCATGTCAGGGCTAAACACTCGCCGCGCCGTACGCCTGCAAACGCTAGTACCCGGAAGAGACAATACTTTTCGGTCTCTTTTTGCTGGTCAATGCACTTGAAGAACGTTTTTAGTTGATCGCGATCCCAGAAGTTGTCGGGCTTATCACCCCAACTATCAGGCTTAACTGGCATTGTAATCATTCTAGCTGGATTATGCGTGATATAGCCGTGTTTTAAGCCGTATTCAAAGACTGCTACCAGATAATTGTACCAACGCTTGTAATTGTACGTGACTTCTTTAAACCATAGATTAACAGCACGTTGGCACTGGTTGACGGTGATGGTTCGTAACCGCTTGTTGCCAAACAATGGCAAAATGTGATTATCGAACATGCCAGCAGTCCGTGCCCAAGTGCTTTCACGAACGGTATTAATATACTGGTCGTACCATTCGTGATAAACGTCAACGAAAAGAATATTATTATCAACTGGCAAAACGGGTTCTTGCTGTAACTCTACTTCAATTCTGGATAAAGCAATACGGGCAGCGCTTTTTGATTTAAAACCCCGCCGCCGGGTTGACTTCTTTTTACCAGTTTGAGGATCAACACCTAAATAAACTTGAAACTGATAACGGGTATTCCCGTCCTTGTCCTGATACTTCTTGATTGTTGCCATTTATAATTTCCTCCATAACGTACCTTGAGCGGGGCAGTGTTATGTACGGAAATGATTATAACGGTATTGATTATTCATCAATTCGTAGTGAACTAGTGATTGGAATTGCGATTTTTTATTTTAGTGAAATATTGTTCTTTAGTTTCATCAAAATCAATTAAAAGGTCGGGTTCTACTTTAATATGACTGTCTTTATTAAGTGCAGATTCTACAACCTCTTCAATGTCTTTTTTTATATCTGAAACAAAGGAAACAGACATC
>NZ_JAKZEQ010000113.1:0-1170 GCF_022549155.1 Lactiplantibacillus sp. ME-2 | reverse complement strand
GGATAATTTGTCCAACCAGCGGCTTTGTCATATGAAAGGTCGTTGACATCAAACGTGACGATCCCAGCATCTGGAATATTAGCTGAGTACATCCGCACTGTCGTATCTGTCCGGGGTGCATAAACACCATATGTCCCGATTGTAATCGCACATGGGAAAACATGGCCCCCGTTATAATCAGTATGTTCACCGATCAAGTTAATTCGACCAGGTGAGAAAAAGACCCGTTATGGCTTGGTATCAAAGGCTTCGGTAAACTCCTGTTTTAAGTCGCTAGTATTCATGAAAAATCCCTCCGTAAATAGTTTTACTAAAATTTTATTAGGCTTGACTATAATGCTTTTTTTGATTGTTGTCAACACCCCATAAGACCTTTATAACAATATTTGGTAACGCTTTACAAATTTATCACGTTATCGATTCAAATTCTTCTTATCGCCCGTTGTCGTTGTCATTTAGTTAAAATTTAACTAAAATGACATATACAAATTTAATATTTTGTTTTATGATAATTGTAAGCGTTTTTTATTTATGTAACTTTGAAAGGAGCTTCCTCATGCAAGCTAATCTTCAATGGTTAGATGACCCAGAAGTCTTCCGGGTCAACCAATTACCTGCACATAGTGATCACCCTTATTATCACGACACAGCAGAATTCAAAACGGGTAGTCGCTTCATCAAGAGGCTCAATGGCGCTTGGCGTTTTAACTTCGCCAAGACACCGGCTGAACGCCCAGTTGATTTTTATCAACCCGATTTCGATGCAACCGACTTTGATACGATTCAAGTTCCCGGTCATATTGAACTAGCCGGCTATGGTCAAATTCAATACATTAACACGCTATACCCATGGGAAGGTAAAATTTATCGTCGCCCACCGTATACCCTCAATCAAGATCAATTAACACCAGGCCTATTCAGCGACGCTGCGGACAACACCGTCGGCTCGTACCTCAAAACCTTTGATCTCGACGATGCTTTTAAAGGGCAACGTATTATCATTCAGTTCCAAGGGGTAGAAGAAGCCCTGTACGTCTGGTTAAATGGCCATTTTATTGGCTACGCTGAAGATAGTTTCACCCCTTCTGAATTTGATTTGACGCCGTATATTCAGGACCAAGGTAACGTTTTAGCGGTTCGGGTCTACAAACGCAGTACTGCTGCCTTTAT
>NZ_JAKZEQ010000112.1:0-1176 GCF_022549155.1 Lactiplantibacillus sp. ME-2 | reverse complement strand
TCATTAGGGGTCATATAATTCTCCTTTCTTCTGCCTCAAAGTATAGCATTTTTAACCCAATAACAAAAAAATCTTTTTCAAGACTAACTTTAAAACGGTTCTGTTGCAAAGTTTTCCAAAAAATCTATTTTAGTGTAAAGTTGAGAAAAAAGACAGAGAGGACAGAGTAATGAATCATTTTAAAGGCAAACAATTCAAAAAAGACGTCATTATTGTCGCTGTTGGTTACTACCTGCGTTACAATCTAAGCTATCCTGAAGTTCAGGAATTGTTATATGATCGTGGAATAAATGTTTGTCATACTACGATTTATCGTTGGGTGCAAGAGTACAGCAAAGTCCTCTATTATCTTTGGAAGAAGAAAAATAGACAATCCTTCTATTCATGGAAAATGGACGAAACCTATATCAAAATTAAGGGACGTTGGCATTATCTTTATCGTGCAATTGATGCGGACGGCTTAACCTTAGATATCTGGTTACGAAAGAAACGGGATACGCAAGCAGCCTATGCTTTCTTAAAACGACTCCATAAACAGTTTGGTGAGCCGAAAGCAATTGTGACCGATAAAGCACCTTCTCTTGGCTCCGCCTTTAGAAAGTTACAGAGTGTGGGTTTATATACTAAGACAGAGCACCGAACTGTGAAGTATCTTAACAATTTAATAGAACAAGACCATCGACCTATTAAACGACGAAATAAATTTTATCAAAGTCTCCGTACAGCCTCTTCCACGATTAAGGGCATGGAGACCATTCGAGGAATATATAAAAAGAACCGAAGAAATGGAACGCTCTTCGGCTTTTCGGTGTCTACTGAAATCAAGGTATTAATGGGAATAACAGCCTAAGATATTTGGAGTTCAGAGAGGGCGCGTTTGATTTTCAAACTTCGCAACAGAACCCTATAGTGCAATTGTATCGGCAAACTGATGTTGCAAGCTTATTGGTGATTGATAGCTGTCGTTTAGCGTGCATGTCCATATACCCCTCTAAGACGTCCTGTGAGACGTTATAGGGGTATATGGCATAATTATACTCGGCAAACGCTAGAATGCTCGTATTATCCTCCCGTGAGGTCACTTTATAGCTGACACCAATATAATTGATTAGATTGCCACCTCCTTACACACCTTGATATAAGGAAGTTTAACAAAATGTTTCAGCCTAGTCATGT
>NZ_JAKZEQ010000111.1:0-1253 GCF_022549155.1 Lactiplantibacillus sp. ME-2 | reverse complement strand
CGCGCGTTTTATAATTAAGTTAGCCACCCAGCCAAAATGGTAAAAAAAAGACACCAAGACGAAAAATTCAGGTATCATTGAAGTTCCTACAACAAACAATGAAAGAAGTTTTCGTCTTGCTGCAAGAACAGTCTATCACACCACGCCCAAAAGGTCACCATTTATCGGAAATCGAACGCGGTCAAATCGCCGCTTGGCACATTGAAGGATGCTCAGCACGGCAAATAGCGATTCGATTAGGCGTCTGCCACCAGACCGTCAATAATGAGCTCAAGCGTGGTCGAGTCACGCAAGTTAAACGCGTTAATAATCAGAAACACTACTTTGAAATTTACAGCCCTGAAGCCGCTCAGAATCGCTATGAAATAAAGCGGCAAAACTGTGGACGTCCATTAAAATTTAGCCAAGTGACGGCCTTCTTAGCCTACTTTGATGATAAGTTCTGCCATGAGGGCTGGTCGCCGGACGCTGCTGTTGGTTATGCCCGTAAGCACCGGTTATTTAAGCCGGCCAAAATGGTCTGTACGAAGACTTTGTACAACTATATCGATGCGCAACTGTTGGAGATCCGTAACCTTGATCTGCTGGAAAAAACAAAACGCCGGACGACCCAACACCACTCGCACCAACATCAGCGCCTACTCGGTCGTAGTATTGAAGAACGGCCAAAGCGAGTAGAAACGCGCCACGAGTTTGGTCATTTTGAGATCGATACTGTCATTGGCAAACGTGCTGGTAGCGAGAGTGTCCTATTAACGTTTACCGAACGTAAAACGCGCTATGAGATTGTCCGCTTGATCGAGGGTAAAGACGCTGAATCTGTGGCTTATGCCATGCAAAATATTACGGCTGAATTCGGTGACGTTATGCGGACAGTTACGGCGGATAACGGAACAGAGTTCACCACGCTAACGGCTGCGCTTGAGGGTATTGCCGAGACTTATTATGCCCACCCTTATAGCTCGGCCGAACGCGCCACTAATGAGGTCCACAATCGTATACTCAGACGTTACTTTCCTAAGGGGCAATCACTCGATCTAGCTACACCCAGTCTGGTCCGTCAAGCTGAATCTCGGCTCAACCATCTCCCGCGCCGCTTACTTAAGTTCTGTACACCAGCTGAAGTATTTCGAAAGGAATTAGCACGTGCGCGCAAAGGCCGAGCCGCCTAATCCTGATCCACCTGGAACTCCCATGAGCCCTTTCGTCTGTGTGCTTTATCGGTACTGGCTAACTTACTATTGCAATTTGCG
>NZ_JAKZEQ010000110.1:0-1275 GCF_022549155.1 Lactiplantibacillus sp. ME-2 | reverse complement strand
ATCAAATATCTTCATATGAACCGGAACACCAATTACTTGGTTAAGTCCTCGACCGATTAGTATTAGTCCGCTTCATGCGTCACCGCACTGCCACTTCTAACCTATCTACCTGATCATCTTTCAGGGGTCTTACTTCCATAAAGGAATGGGAAATCTCATCTCGAGGTGTGTTTCACACTTAGATGCTTTCAGCGTTTATCACATCCATACGTAGCTACCCAGCGATGCGCCTGGCGGCACAACTGGTACACCAGAGGTATGTCCATCCCGGTCCTCTCGTACTAAGGACAGGTCCTCTCAAATTTCCTACGCCCGCGACGGATAGGGACCGAACTGTCTCACGACGTTCTGAACCCAGCTCGCGTACCGCTTTAATGGGCGAACAGCCCAACCCTTGGGACCGACTACAGCCCCAGGATGCGATGAGCCGACATCGAGGTGCCAAACCTCCCCGTCGATGTGGACTCTTGGGGGAGATAAGCCTGTTATCCCCAGGGTAGCTTTTATCCGTTGAGCGATGGCCCTTCCATACGGTACCACCGGATCACTAAGCCCGACTTTCGTCCCTGCTCGACCTGTCTGTCTCGCAGTCAAGCTCCCTTGTGCCTTTACACTCTGCGAATGATTTCCAACCATTCTGAGGGAACCTTTGGGCGCCTCCGTTACTTTTTAGGAGGCGACCGCCCCAGTCAAACTGCCCACCTGACACTGTCTCCCACCACGATTAGTGGTGCGGGTTAGAGTGGTCATACAGCGAGGGTAGTATCCCACCAACGCCTCCACCGAAACTAGCGTTCCGGTTTCTATGGCTCCTACCTATCCTGTACAAGCTGTACAAACACTCAATATCAAGCTACAGTAAAGCTCCATGGGGTCTTTCCGTCCTGTCGCGGGTAGTCCGCATCTTCACGGACAATATAATTTCACCGAGTCTCTCGTTGAGACAGTGCCCAGATCGTTACGCCTTTCGTGCGGGTCGGAACTTACCCGACAAGGAATTTCGCTACCTTAGGACCGTTATAGTTACGGCCGCCGTTTACTGGGGCTTCAATTCTGAGCTTCGCCGAAGCTAACCCATCCTTTTAACCTTCCAGCACCGGGCAGGCGTCAGCCCCTATACGTCATCTTACGATTTTGCAGAGACCTGTGTTTTTGATAAACAGTCGCCTGGGCCTATTCACTGCGGCTGATCTTGCGATCAGCACCCCTTCTCCCGAAGTTACGGGGTCATTTTGCCGAGTTCCTTAACGAGAGTTCACTCGCTCACCTTAGGAT
>NZ_JAKZEQ010000010.1:0-90767 GCF_022549155.1 Lactiplantibacillus sp. ME-2 | reverse complement strand
TAGAGCACCTGGTTTGGGACCAGGGGGTCGCAGGTTCGAATCCTGTTTTCCCGATTAAGTAGTCATATACGATTATTTAACACATCGCGGTGTAGCTCAGCTGGCTAGAGCGTCCGGTTCATACCCGGGAGGTCGAGGGTTCGATTCCCCCTGCCGCGATAGGAATTAGAGCTTGGACCTTTAGCTCAGTTGGTTAGAGCAGACGGCTCATAACCGTCCGGTCGTAGGTTCGAGCCCTACAAGGTCCATCTACTATTAATAGTGGACATTTCCTAGTTACATCATATGGAGGATTACCCAAGTCTGGCTGAAGGGAACGGTCTTGAAAACCGTCAGGTGGGTCAAACCACGCGAGAGTTCGAATCTCTCATCCTCCTTATTATCGCGGGATGGAGCAGTCTGGTAGCTCGTCGGGCTCATAACCCGAAGGTCGCAGGTTCAAACCCTGCTCCCGCAATTTGGTCCGTTGGTCTAGTTGGTTTAGGACGCCTGCCTGTCACGCAGGAGATCACGAGTTCGAGTCTCGTACGGACCGTTAAGTTAATAGTTCTAAATGGCTACAATGGCTCGGTAGCTCAGTCGGTAGAGCAATGGATTGAAGCTCCATGTGTCGGCGGTTCGATTCCGTCCCGCGCCATATCTGTATTCTGCGGGTATAGTTTAGTGGTAAAACCACAGCCTTCCAAGCTGTTGTCGCGAGTCCGATTCTCGTTACCCGCTTTTTTTGGGCCTATAGCTCAGCTGGTTTAGAGCGCACGCCTGATAAGCGTGAGGTCGATGGTTCAAGTCCATTTAGGCCCATTTTGGAGAAGTACTCAAGTGGCTGAAGAGGTGCCCCTGCTAAGGGTATAGATCGCGCAAGCGGTGCGAGGGTTCGAATCCCTCCTTCTCCGTTGTACCATTTAAAAATATGACCCCTTGGTCAAGTGGTTTAAGACACTGCCCTTTCACGGCAGTAACATGGGTTCGAATCCCGTAGGGGTCATTATATTATCGCGGGATGGAGCAGTCTGGTAGCTCGTCGGGCTCATAACCCGAAGGTCGCAGGTTCAAACCCTGCTCCCGCAATTGGTCCGTTGGTCTAGTTGGTTTAGGACGCCTGCCTGTCACGCAGGAGATCACGAGTTCGAGTCTCGTACGGACCGTCACAAACGTCATTCATCAACGAATGACGTTTTTTTGTGTCTTCAGAATATTAACTGTTTGACGAGATCACCTAAAGAGGTGCGCACTGTAATCAGTAAATAGGGTGGGTGTCATTCAACAGATGGCTGATTGGGGCTCACGATTGCTCAACTAAAGCTGACGGCAGATTCTTTAGGATCACACTGATCGGGACATATGTTGGTTCTGACTGCAATGTGATGTTGTGAACGAGGCTTATATATCAACTGATGAGATTTAGCAGTGTTGAGTAAAAGTAATATTCATGAAAAAAGTCGTTGCAGTTCAATCACTGCAGCGACTTGAAATATCCAATACCGGATGATTATGATTTTAATGAACGTACAAATGAATAGCGACTTTCGTGGTAGCCGTAATCTGAGGTGATGTACTTGGCAAATGGCTTGAATGAAGCGCTTCGCAGCCAAACAGCATATTCGGAGTCGCTATGCCAATTTGTGACAATCACGAAGGCTGAATTATTTTTGGACTCACGTAAGATCCAAAAATGTTTCAGCCCATCTGGCTTATTATAATCGTGTCGGAAACTACTAAACTTAGATTTAAAGACTTTTTGTTCTTCTTCCGGTAAATCAATGAAGATGAAACTTGTCATTCCATGCCAGTCAGCTGATCCTTTTGAAAGTAAAACGTCATACGTTACGGGGCTTGAAAAAACGGTTTTTTCGCCGGTTAAATCGAGTAGCATATAGCGATCTTCAGTGGCGTTGGCCTGCATTAATAACAAGTCACGATCAGCATTTTGTTGTTGGATCATGGTTAGAATTTTACGTGTCCCAAATGTTGCTGCAATCTTTCCACTCATCAATATCACTCCTTATTTATTACATCTATTATTATACGTGTTTTTCAAAATAATTGAAAATATGTTAAGTTGTTGGTTTCATTTTTTCTTGGTGCTATATTAAAATAGAAGTGGACAGAGAAATGAAGGGATGGTCAATAATGAAACTAACAGTTCTTGGTTACTATGGTGGTTATCCATACGATGGCGTGGGTACGAGTTCTTACCTGATTACAGCCGGTGATTACCATTTATTGCTCGATTGTGGGTCGGGGGCGCTAAACGCCTTAGAAGAGATTTTAGACCCCTTACAGCTCGATAGTGTGCTCCTGACTCATTATCATCACGATCATACAGCGGACGTTGGGGTCTTACAATATTACTGGCAGTTGCGTGCTGGTGAACGGAAGACGCCCGTGCTGCCGATTTACGGGCACACCGCTGATCCACTTAACTTTGGTGCCTTGACCTGGGCGAATGCCACAGAAGGTCGGGCCTATGATCCGGCTGCTGTCAATCAGATTGGGCCGTTTGATGTGAGCTTTTTACCGACTAAACATCCAGTTCCAGCCTATGCCGTTAAGTTGGTCGAGCGAGCGACGGGGCAAGAACTTGTCTTTTCCGCCGATACGGCTTATTTGCCAGAATTAGCGACTTTCGCAGCCGGGGCACAGTTATTGATGACTGATACGAATTTTGCCGCAGATAAAACTGGTAAAATGTGGCATATGACGTCGGCACAGTCTGGTAAAATTGCCAAAGATGCCCGCGTCAAAAAATTATTGCTCACACACTTGCCACAAGATGTCTCATTTACACAACTCCAACAAGAAGCACAAGCAGCCGCCGGTAATGACATTCAAGTGACAGTTGCTCAAAAGTTTTTACAATTGAATCTTGGCTAGTATGATAGGGCTTAGCAAATCATTTTGCTAAGCTTTTTCTGTCAGTTTACCGTTAATAGATTATTGATATCATAAGTCATAATTAAATTGTATACGAATTAATTAATAACAAGAATGACTATAAAAGCGGTTTATTCAATAGAAAAAATACATATATCGAATAATTGTATTTTAGATTATTAGTTTTAAATAAATTAATTTTGTTAAACCTATTCACAATTAAAAGTGAGTAGCGTATAATGAATTATGTTATAAAATTGATTAACGATGCCAAGGAGGACCCAGGATGGTTATTTTATATACCGCACCAAGTTGTACCTCATGTCGCAAAGCCAAGGCTTGGTTACAGACACACGACATTGATTTTCAAGAACACAATCTGTTTACCGAACCGCTTTCAATTGAAAAAATCAAGCAGATCCTACAACTGACTGAATCAGGGACGGAAGAAATTATTTCCACTCGCTCAAAGGCCTTTCAACAACTGAACGTTGATATTAATGATTTGTCACTCAATGAATTGTTTGACATGATTACTCATGATCCTAGTCTGTTACGTCGACCAATTATGCTTGATGAGAAGCGGCTGCAAGTTGGTTACAATGAGGACGAGATTCGCCGCTTCTTGCCACGCAAAATTCGGACATTAGAATTATTACGGGCACAACAATTAGCAAATATGTGATTATCATTGGCTAGTTAGCTTAACTAATTGGCCAATTTTTGTATTTTCAGATAGATTACTTTACAATAAACTGAAATAAGTTAGAATTGTGATAGTGATTATGGCCCTTGACACTTAGAAAGGGGTGAATCTGTAATGGAGATGGAACGCATCAACGAAGATACGATTCGCGTCGTTATTGGAAATGATGATCTCAATGAACGCGGTATTCGCGTACTAGATTTACTAGGGAATCATAAGCAAATTGAAAGTTTCTTCTATAGCATCTTGGAGGAAGTTGATGTTGATCATCAATTTCAGGACAATGATGCCGTAACTTTCCAAGTATTACCAAACCGAAATGGTTTAGAATTATTTATTAGCAAAAACAGTGATAATTTACAAGATACGATTGCTAAAGCAACTCAGTCACCCGACCAATCGGATGATAGCGACTCACAAGATGATGTTTCAGATTATTTGAAGCGTAAACTGATGCAGACGGATACGAATCAGGTTGAAGATGGACAAGGTATTGCACATAATCCAACTAAGGACACTAATGATCTCGATCCGTATTTGGATGATCCTGATACACCAACTAAGGAATACGTGTTGAAATTCGATCAATTTGAGGATCTTGTTTCATTGGCACAATTATTCCGGCCAGAGGGACTCGCGTCTAACTTATTCAAGTATCGCGACCAATATTATCTAGAACTGGTTTTCTTTGTCGATCAATCATCAACGGCCACTATCAAAGATGATGTCGCAGTAGCCTTGGAATATGCCCATTTAGCTAATATTTCAGCTGACGTACTACTTGAACATGGTGAAAAGATCATGTCTAATGCTGCTTTGGAAACCATCCGGCACTATTTTAAATAGCAGTTAATTGCCTCAACATAACGTTTATTCGTAATGTTAAGGCTTTTTTGTATCCACGGATAAACAATCTGCCTGCCGGACGCTTTGCCAAAAGACGGGTGCTGCTCGGGGTCAATAAATGATGATGGGTTTGCGTGAGAATTGGCTTTAATGACGTAATTAGTTGTTGAAGGGAGGGACCATCATGTTGATCGCGATGGATGCCCAGCATCAACTCGTTAATGCGGCGACGGCTGATCGCCAAATAGAATATTACTGTCCAGGATGTGTGCAGCCGGTGCGATTGAAACGGGGGGCAGTGATCGTGCCACATTTTGCCCACGTCCATGCCACGGATTGTGATGCTTTCTCTGAAGGGGAAACAACGGAACATCTTCGTGGTAAACAACAATTAGCGACCTGGTTCGCTGCCAGTGGTTATACGGTGCGCTTAGAGGCTGGTTTGCCAGAGATACATCAGCGCCCGGATATCTTGGTTCGACGAGGTACAGCGCAACCACTCGCGTTAGAATTTCAGTATTCACCCTTGTCAGTGGAGCGACTCGCAGCTCGGACGCAGGGCTATCGTCAGCATGGCTATCAAGTGTTATGGTTGTTGGGACGCCCCTATCAGCGACAATTGCACCTCAATAGCAAGGCTTTGAAGTTTTTGCAGTACCAGCAACGGTGGGGCCTGTTTCTACTTTTTTTGGACACTCAAAGTACTAGTGTTCGTTTATTGCATCACGTCTTGACATTGGATACGGAACCGCTGACCTATCAAACGATTCGACTGGATACGCGCAGCCAGTCGGTGTTACGTTTTCGCCAATTGGCTCCTAAAATTAACACCCCAACTTTGCCGGACACGCATTTACGGCATTATTATCAACAGTTAATGTTGGCACGGCTTCGACATCAACGTGGTTTTGATGCGTTACAAGTGGCTTGCTATCAACGCGGAGGAACGATTGTCCAGTTACCGACGTGGACGATGCCCACTGTGCCGCAACTACCGCTGTTATCGGTACCATATCTGGTCTGGCACGCCCACGTCTTTTTTGCACTGCGGCAACAGTCCGGACGGCTTACTGGGTCACAATTAGAGGCATTGATCTGGGCCCAATTACGGCCATTACTTGCCCGGCGTGCCTGCCTGCAAGCACGAGGCACGTTAATACAACAACTGATAACGACCATGATTACGATGCTTAGCGAGCAGCAAGTGATAAACTGGCAGAAAACTGAGTGGCAGGTGAATTCCGACCAGCTTCGATGGCGCAAACATTGATTCCGGAACAGATGCTACCGCGATAGGCGTAATCTGTGGTAATCTAGTGCTATATTGAAATAATTGGAGGAATTTGCATGGTAGCAACCAAACAATTGCCGACCCGTTCGGCCGTTCCTGAAGAATTGACGTGGGATTTGACGCCCATTTATGCAGATCAGGCCGCGTATGAGGCGGATATTGCACAAGTCAAAGCTGCAATCCCCACCGTCACTGCGCTTAAAGAAACGTTTACAAGCTCGGCCGACACGGTGCTGGCTGGCATCCAGGCTGTTTTAGCGCTGTATCGTCGGTTAGAGAAAGTGGCGGTATACGCAAGTCTGAAAAGTGACCAGGATACTGGCAATAGTACCAATACGGCTTTAGACGATCAAGCTAGTAGTTTGACTGCCAAGGTATCCGCAGCGACTGCCTGGTTCGAACCAGCAATCTTGGAATTAACGCCGGGCGAATTGGATACGTACCTTGATGAAAACGTCGATTTACGTGATTATCGGCATTTGTTGGATACGATCCGGTTGCAAAAGGGACACGTTCTGTCTGAAAGCGAAGAAGCTTTACTCGCAGGCGCTAGTGATATTTTTGGTGCTTCTGCGAAAACTTTTGGTGTACTGAATAACGCTGACTTTCAATTTCCAACGGTAAAGGATGACGACGGCAACCCTGTCAAATTGTCACAAGGAATTTATGGGGTGTTACTTGAGTCCGTTCATCCGGCTTTTCGGCGAGAGGCGTTTGAAGCACTGTATAAAGTATACGGCCAGTTCCGGCGAACACTTGCTTCGACTTTAGCTAGCCAAGTCAAGGTACACAATTTTGTTGCCCAGGCTCATCATTATCCAGATGCGCGGACGGCAGCACTTGCTGCCAATCAGATTCCGACGGCGGTTTACGATTCTTTAGTCACATCCGTTGACAAGCATTTGGACTTATTGCACCGGTATGTTGCGTTACGGAAACAACTGCTCGGAGTTGATCAGTTGCATATGTATGATATGTACACGCCATTGGCACCCAAGCCGACGACCAACTATTCCTACCAGCAGGCTCAAGCAACTGCTTTACAAGCGCTCAAAATTTTGGGTCCTGATTATCTCAAACACGTCAAAACAGCGTTTGCTTCACGGTGGATTGATGTGGTGGAAAATCAAGGCAAACGTAGCGGGGCGTATTCGTCAGGAATGTATGATACCGCGCCATACATGCTGTTGAACTGGCAGGATAATATTGATAATTTATATACGTTGGTGCACGAAATGGGACACAGTATGCACTCTTACTTCACGACACATCATCAGCCTTATCAGTATGGTGACTATTCAATTTTCGTGGCGGAAATTGCTTCAACGACTAATGAAAACTTGTTGACGAACTATTTCTTAGCGACTGAACAAGATCCAAAAATGCGGGCGTACGTTTTGAATTACTACTTAGATGGATTTAAAGGCACCGTTTTCCGGCAGACGCAATTTGCTGAGTTTGAACAGTGGCTTCATGAGCAAGATCAAGAAGGTCAGGCTTTGACTGCCGATCGCTTGTCAAAACATTATTTGCAGTTGAACCAACGCTACTATGGTGACGCCGTCGTCAGTGATCCGCAAATTGCCGACGAATGGTCCCGTATCCCGCATTTTTATTACAATTATTATGTTTATCAGTATGCCACGGGTTTTGCAGCGGCCTCAACGTTGGCTGACCGTATTAGTACGCAACAGACAGATGCTGTTGCGGATTATCTCGGTTACTTGAAAGCTGGTTCATCTGCTTTCCCAATCGATGTCATGCACCGAGCTGGAGTTGATATGACCAAGCCTGATTATCTTGATGCAGCTTTCGAGGTATTTGAAGAACGATTAAATGAATTTGAACAGTTGGTCACCCAAGATTAACCAGTTATAAAAGCAAGCACAATGAGCGTCAGGATGTTCGGTCCCGACGCTTATTTTAGACCTGACCCGCTTATCAGTTAGGGTGTTAGCTGCCGAGTCCAGAAGGCTTATTCTGGCAGCTATAGCAGCTATAAAAGGTAAATACAGTCAAAAGCACCCGGCGAAAATGATCGTCGGGTGCTTTTGACTGGTAGGACCAGTTGAATAATTGCAATTACTGGAATTATAAAACGTGTAATTGTGCGTTGGCAAGGCTAGCACAGCTGGCATTGGTTGCCCGAGTTGCATCTTGAAAAGGATCCAGATTGCCATTGACTAAGTCAAAAAGAGTCGTGTAATTAAAATGTTCTAGCAAGACACCATAATCATATTGGTCGCAATCAAAAACGACGGCCGACGATGCTTCGGTAATGTTCATTTCAGATGCAAGCCGCTGATCAGCATGAAAGGCCTGTTTCGCCAAGTCACTGTCCCGATCTTCCATGAACATGTCTAAGTCAATCTGACAGTTAGTTGCAACCGTTTTGACGAGCTCTTCCGAATAGTGTTGACCAGCCTTGAGCATTGCAGATTGCAAGGCAATTAAAAAGTTACGCCCCCGTTTTTTGCCTTGAAAAAGGGCGGCTTTATAATCCAAAATAACTCGGTACAATGTTTGAGACTGTTGATTTTGAGCATGCCAGTCGGATGCCTTGATTCCTTGGCACTTTAGAGCCCGTTGAATCACATTAATATTGAGTAATGGTACGAATTGAAATTGGATTTGCTTGTCTGAGTCGTTTGCCAACCGTAACACGTTTTGCTCATCACGTACGCATTGGTTTGCCAACGGATTTACAAATAAATACACTTCTAACACGTTATAATTCCTCCACTTTCTCTATTCGCGTCATAGTGCAGAATACCAATCAAACGAGGTATTTGCAAGTTTTTCATTTCATAAATTTTTTAATGCAGAAAATCACTCGTTACTTAGCTTAAACCTTCACCCGTAATCATGCACCGATTTGCTAAATTCGTAAAGTATTTTGTTTCTAGGATTACAGTTTGGAAAAAAAGTGAACTTAGGGTTCAATCTCGAGAACGTTAACTTTTTATTCCGACGATTTATGGTAAAATTTTAGGGTATGGATTGAAACGGAGGTGCCCCGATGGAAGATTGGAATCATTTTTTACTGCCTTATCAGCAAGCCGTTGATGAGCTTAAAGTTAAATTGCGGGGAATGCGCAAACAATTTCGTGATTTGAATCAGCATGAACCGATTGAATTTGTAACGGGGCGGGTCAAACCCGTTGATAGCATTAAGGAAAAGATGACCCGACGTAAAGTACAAGAAGATCGCCTAGAACAAGATATGCAGGATATTGCTGGTTTGCGGATTATGTGTCAATTCGTTGAGGATATCTATCAGGTCGTTGATTTATTGCGAAAACGGACGGATATGACAATTCTGGAAGAACGCGATTACATTAGTAATGAAAAGCCATCTGGTTACCGTTCGTATCATATCGTGATTGAATATCCGGTCCAAATGGTCGGTGGTGAAAAGAAAATTTTGGCCGAAATCCAAGTCCGGACACTTGCCATGAATTTCTGGGCGACCATTGAACATTCGCTTAACTATAAATATCAAGGGGATTTCCCTGAAAACTTGAGTCAACGATTACAACGGGCTGCGGAAGCCGCCTTTAGTTTGGATAAAGAAATGTCAGAAATTCGTGAGGAAATTCAAGAAGCTCAGAGCTTGTTCTCGTATGGGAAGGGGCCGGGCAACGATGAGCCTGACACGACAAAGGAAGATCAAAATTCATGAAAGTAACGATTTTTGCAAATGCGAGTGCCAATACCAAGAAAGTAGCGGGTGAGTTACATACTAAACTGCTGGCTGCCGGGTTTGAAATTGATGATGAGCACCCAGACATTGTTTTGTCGGTAGGAGGCGATGGGACGCTTTTAGCGGCGTTTCACCACTATAGTCACATGGTTGACCAAGTTCGCTTTGTTGGCGTGCATACTGGCCATTTAGGCTTCTATACGGACTGGCGAGATTATGAAATCGACCAACTGATCAACGGTTTACTGGAAGACAACGGCCAGAGTGTGACCTATCCCTTGCTAGCTGTAGATATTACTTATGCGGATACGGATGCGACTGATCATTATTTGGCGTTGAACGAGTCAACGCTTAAGAAGCTTGGGAGTACCATGGTTGCCGATGTTTATATTCAAGATGAACTATTTGAACGTTTTCGTGGCGATGGGTTATGCGTCTCCACTCCAACTGGTTCGACGGCTTATAATAAGTCAGTTGGTGGTGCGGTCATTCATCCGCGCTTGGACGCTTTACAAATGGCCGAGATTGCGTCGATCAACAACCGAGTCTTCCGAACATTAGGCTCGCCAGTCATCGTAGCGCCGTATGAAACAATAACGATTCGGCCACAACAGCAGTCACACTTTGTCTTTACAGCTGATCAAATGGATACGCAGCCGCGGCCAATTGAACAAATTCGTTATTCAATTGCTAATCGTCGAATTGCATTTGCTCAGCATCGTCATAATCGCTTCTGGCAACGGGTCGGGACATCCTTCATCGGGTTGGACGAGCAATGAGGTTTACTTGGATCAACCATGAGACGACCCCGATGAAAGTTAAGACACTCTTGGCACAACATGGTGTGACACGTAGTTTGTTGAAAAAAGTTAAGTTTCATGGTGGGGCAATTCTCGTTGATGAACGACCGGTATTAGCGATTCATATGCTGACAGGCGGTGAGACTGTGACGATGGTCACACCTGCTGAAATTGGTAATGACCACTTAGGCGTCTCGACGTTGCCGATCGATATCTTATATGAGGATCGTGACTACCTGATTGTGAATAAACCAGCAGGAGTGGCCTCAGTACCGGCGCATGCCTTACCTGACAATACCTTAGCGAATCGGGTAAAAGGTTATTATCAAGCGGCCCATTATGATAATGAGGTTGTGCATATCACCACGCGTTTGGATCGGGATACGAGCGGTATCGTTCTCTTCGCTAAGCACCATTTTGCCCATTCGATTATTGATCATCAATTGAAGGCCCATGCGATGCGCAAAATGTACTTAGCCGTGGTCAGTGGTGAATTGACGACTGACCACGGGTGGCTAGATGCGCCCATTGGTCGTGCCGCTGATTCATTTATCAAACGAACGACCCGTCCCGACGGTAAGCCGTCTTTAACCGAGTACTGGGTGGTCAAGCGGCTGTGTAACATGACAGTCGTCCGGGTACGGCTGCATACCGGCCGAACGCATCAGATTCGGGTGCACTTTGCAGCTAGCGGTCATCCATTGATCGGTGATGCCCTTTATGGCGGTCCTCGTGACCCGTGGATTCAGCGCCAAGCACTGCACTGCATGCAACTGGAATTTGATGATCCATTCATTAGCCAGACCCTCACGACCTTTGCACCATTACCGGCTGATCTTAACCGTTTAATTATTCATAATCAACGTGCCAATTCATAAAGTGACCATTAAGATTTGGTCCGTTTTATGTTTATCCTAATTAGCATGATTGATGATGAACACGAGCCAATTGATCAGCGTTGACAATGACCAATTTGTTCGCGGAAGAGGGCTCAGGGCAAGTTGGCTTAGTGCGGGCGCTTGTGCCAATATTAGACCATTGAATAACCGTGATTAATGGTCTAATTTTTTAGTTTACTTCGCCAATCAAAAGGCGCATCTCAAAAAATGAGATGCGCCTTTTTGGCAGTTCTTAGTAATTAATAATCTTGGTCCCATGGGCCTGTTTGACGCCGAGCGTTGTGGTGATGTCGGCGACATTGGCGGTGGTAATGCCACCACCAGGTAGGATCTGAATTCGGCCAGCGGCCTGTTTGATCGTCGTTTGCAAGTGGGGGACACAGTCAGCAATCGGCTGATCAAGTGGGCCGCCATGTGTCAAAATGCGATCGACGTCATGGTCTACTAACCAGTCAATTGCCGCGGCTTGTTGATTTTCAGGGATGGCGTCAAAAGCCATGTGGAAGGTGATCGACATGCCACCGGCTGCACCAATTAGTAACGCTAAGGCTTCTTCGTCAAGCTGATTATCCGCAGTCAAAGCACCAAATGCGACACCATCAACACCTAATGATTGAGCCTGTAGCAGGTCCGCTTCCATGATTTTTAATTCCGTATCATTATAAACGAAATTGCCACCACGGGGGCGAATCATGGTCACTAGGGGCACGTGATGTTCACTGGTATACTTGGCTGCCTCAGCCATTACACCACGACTGACCGTTGTACCGCCAACGGATAGGTTATCGTTGAGTTCGATCCGATTGGCACCGGCCGCAATGGCTGCGGGAATGTTAGTGTAATTTTCAACACAGACTTCTTTTAATAACATGAGTTTCATCCTTTACTAGAAACGGACGCAAACGCCTTCAGGCACAGTAACGTCCTTTTGTAATAGACTTAGTTTACCACTCGTTAAGTCGCGTGCATACAAAGTGGCATTATCAGTGTTTTGATTAACGACCACGACAAAGGCTTCAGTTGGATCTAAATCAAAATCACGGGGGAAGTCACCTTCCGTACTGATTTGCTGAATCAGGGTCAAATGACCGTCGGCGGTTACTGCAAAGACAGCTAACGTATTGTAGCCACGATTGGAGACGTAGAGAAAATGACCGTCGTGACTTAAGCGGATGGCTGCGGCACCGTTGTGCGCCGTGTAGTCGGCAGGAATGGTCTTCACAATGCCAAGCTGCGTAAAGGCACCAGTTTGGGCGTCATATTTTAAGCTCGCAATCTGACTCGATAATTCACCAGCTAAGAAGGCGTATTGGCCGTCTGGACTGAATACGAGGTGACGTGGTCCAAAGCCAGCTTCCATAGTGAGCACGGATTGTTCACTTAACTGACCGGCGTCGCTGACGTTATAGACATAGACCTTATCGCTACCTAAATCGATTACGGCTAAGCGATTATCTGGCG
This sequence comes from Lactiplantibacillus sp. ME-2, assembly GCF_022549155.1. Classification (NCBI taxonomy): domain Bacteria; kingdom Bacillati; phylum Bacillota; class Bacilli; order Lactobacillales; family Lactobacillaceae; genus Lactiplantibacillus; species Lactiplantibacillus sp. ME-2. The sequence goes on along the minus strand of NZ_JAKZEQ010000010.1, from coordinate 78,187 downwards.
TGAGGTCGGTGTAATGAATATGGGAGCCGTCTTGTTCAGGACGAGGGCCATGGCCACTATGTTGAACAGTATCGGTCAAAGTCAGCGCGCCATCAGCAGCAATTTTCATGACTTCGGCCGTTCCCTTATGATAGTTGGCACTGTAGACGAGTTGCCGGGCCTCATCGACAGCAACGTAAGCTGGTGGGGTGCCAGGTGCGACAACGGTGTTTAGTTTGTGAGCAGTTTGCCCGTCGATTTGCCAAGCAGCGATACCGCCCTCGTCATCTTCCTTATCGACACTGTATAGGCAATCCTTAGCTGAGAGGGCCAAATAGGTGGGATTTTGAGTGGCTGCCAGTAAGCCATCGTTGGTTAAGGTTTTGGCAGTGGTGTCAAGGGTTCCTTGGTAAATCCCTTGGCTTGTTTTTTTCGTATATGTTCCGAATAAAATGCGTTCTTGCATGATAACAAACCTCCTTGATAGATAATTCAAGTATAGCATAGATATGGCCCGTGTAAGCGATGACAAATTGGCGTCTGTGATTAGGACTATGCTACAATTAAAGCAATTAATTAACCGATGGGGGTCTCAATATGACAATAACTGCAACAGTACAATCGATTGGTGCGAATGCTATCGATTCCAAGGAACCAATTTTAGTTTTATTCGATGAAACGGCCACGGCACCATTACAGCAAATCGCGGTGATTCAGAAATTTGAGCAGCCCATCGCGAGTCTGTCGTTAGTTGCTGGTAGCACCATTACGATCGATCGACAAACTTATACGGTGGCCTTTGCAGGGGGACTAGTGGAAGCTAATTTAACGTCAATTGGGCACGCGACGTTGTACTTCAAACCAGTACCTGCCAAACCAATGGAAAACGGCATTTATTTGACACCAAACCAGTTACCAACAATCAAGGTCGGTAGCGTTATTACGTATCAGGCTTAGGAAGGAGGGATTGTTTGAAACCTGATTCACAGAAACAACGGTGGTCAGCGCAACGGCTCATTCGGATTTTGGTCGTTATTTTATTAGTATTGACGATCTTCTTTATGGGCAAGCAAGTCGATTGGCTATTAGATCCGGTCCGGCAATTTTTTAGCATCGTGGGTTTGCCGATTATTTTGGCCGGTGTGCTGTACTACTTGCTTAATCCACTTGTTGACTGGCTAGAAAAGCGTTTTCGCGTACGACGAACCTGGACGATCATTGGTTTGTTTATTGTGGTTGTCGCGCTGTTGGCGTTAGGCATTATTGCGATTATCCCAACGATTCGCGATCAAACTTTATCAATTATCAATGATTGGCCCAATTATTGGAAAAATGCCAGTACTGAAGTTAATCGCTGGCTCAATGATCCGCAACTCAGTAGTATCCGTGACCAACTTGAAAGTTGGAACACGGATCTCAGTAAGCTAGTGAGTGGCCGCTTTTCGAAGTATTTGACCGGGACGGTGACTTCACTTACAGGCGTATTTAGTACCGTAACGACCGTCATCATTGGGTTGATAACAATGCCGTTTATTCTTTTTTACCTATTGCGCGATGGTCATCAACTACCGAAGTATATGGCTAAGTTTGTACCTACCAAAGCGCGCTCAGGATTCTTAGAAGTTTTGACAGAAATCAATTCACAGGTCAGTAATTATATTCGTGGTCAATTGACCGTGGCGTTCTTTGTTGCCGTGATGTTTGCGGTTGGTTACAGTATTATTGGCTTGAAATTTGCGCTGACGTTGGGAATTGCGGCTGGAATCTTAAATTTGATTCCATATTTAGGGTCTTTTCTCGCAATGGTGCCTTCAGTGGTCATTGCGTTAGTCACCTCACCATGGATGTTGGTCCAAGTTCTGATTGTCTTCGTCATTGAACAAACGATTGAAGGCCGCTTTATCTCACCGTTAGTCTTAGGGAGTAGCTTAGCTATTCATCCGATTACGATTTTAGTCGTCCTATTAGCGGCTGGTAAAATCTTCGGGTTGATGGGGGTTATTTTCGGGATTCCAGGCTATGCGATCTTGAAAGTTTTGTGGACACATCTGTTTGACTGGTATCGACGGTCTTCGGGATTGTATGAGGCTGAAGCAACCCCATCAACTGATCAAACTAACAAGTAAGGTAATTGTTGGCTACTCAGATGGCGCTGAAACGCGATTAAACCAATAACGCCAAATTAAAAAGGTTCCACAGAAGTCTGATGACAATTCTGTGGAACCTTTTTAATTTAACTGAATGGTGATGTTACTAATCATTAGTGAATATCACGCCAGTTGTCACTTTACCAGCTTGCTTTTTTAACACCTGGAATTTGACCAGCGTGCGCTAAGCGACGAAAGTTAAGGCGCGACATGCCGAACTTACGTAGGTAAGCATGTGGTCGACCGTCAAGTGAGTCGCGCCGATGAATACGCACGGGTGAAGCATTACGTGGTAATTTTGCCAATTCGGTATAGTTGCCAGCAGCTTTAAGTGCTTGGCGTCGTTCGGCATACTTAGCCACGGTTGCTTCGATGCGTTTTTCTTTCGCAATTTTTGATTTCTTTGCCATCTGAATGAGTCTCCTTTATGTCATTAAATTCATGCCATTCGGTAGCAAATTCATTTTGACAATTTAAGTCAGCCTTTAGAACAGTTAATAAGATACCACACCTAAATCGTAACAGCTACTATTTTGTCCGCCCCGATATGGTATGATTGAACATACGTCCTTTACACGATGTTGTCATCGTGAATCCATAGTTTCAGGTAAGCTGGAAAGCATCGCTTGGATATGGGACGCCTAATGATAAAATTAACCAAGGTAAGGTGACACCTGTGAAAAAAATTGACCGCGGCATCCAGTTTGTTCAGGCAAATATCGATCGCTTTCGATGCTTAGTTTGTAATCAAGCATACGTGACAATTGACGGCCACAGCTTATGTTGTCCTAATGGGCATCAAGTAGATTTTTCAAAAAAAGGGACGTTGTATTTTCTAACGCATCAAGTCGCTAGCGAGTACGATGCTAACATGCTGGCATCGCGGCGCCGAGTTTTGCAAGCTGGTTTTTTCGGCCCCATTGTCCAAGCCATTAATGCGGCATTGCCAAAAACGGCGCAACGAATCTTAGATATTGGTAGCGGTGAAGGCACCCCCCTAGCTGATTTGTTGACAATGCATGCCAATTCTGAAGACGTGGGGATTGGTTTTGACATTAGTAAGGATGGGGTTAACTTAGCGACCCAATTGACGACGACTGCTTATTATTGTGTGGCCGATTTGGCCCAATTACCCTTTACCGATGGGGCATTCACGGCCATTATGGATGTCTTCTCACCATCCGCTTACCAAGAGTTTGAACGGGTCCTTGCGCCCGGTGGACAGTTATTGAAGATCGTGCCAAATCCTGAGTACTTAGTTGAACTGCGTCATTTACTATTTAAACCGACTGATCGACAGTATCAGTATGATAATCAACGGGTGTTAGATCTGTTTGCCCAGCACTATCCCACTGCTAAGCGGCAACGAATTCAATACCAAGTTGCGCTTGATAACATTGACTTTAACGACTTATTAGTCATGACACCGCTGCACTGGGGTGCGGATGCTGAGCAGCTCGCAACCGCTAAACGGCAGGGGTTAACTAAGATTACCGTTGATGTGAGTTTATTAACGATGCAAAAAGGTTAGCGCGGGTGCTTGCATGATTGAAACGCCGGTGTTAAGATAACCTTTGAGAAATCGTTTGGTAGTTAACATCGACATGTCGTTGGTGACTACCGAGTTGTACTTCATTAACGTAGCGTTTCGCCGTGCCCACACCGAAATACTACGTTTTTTTGTGTCTTCAAAAGCTGACGGTGAGGTGTGACCATGTGTTGCTATTGCATTCATACCAGTCCTGAATAATGCCATGATTCACCGGTGAGGTTCAATGGCAACCAGTCAATTGGCATGGCTCTCGTAATTTAAAGCGGACCTTCTGAAAAGTCGTGGATGGCTATCAGAAGGTCCGCTATTTTATATGTGACGCTATATTAATGCAATTTAGAAGCAGATGGTTGTTTACGGCTGATCAACCACCCTAAACCGAAACCTAGCAGTGCGGGTACACTCCAGCCTAACCCTAGATTGGCAAGCGGTAGCCACGCGTTGAGATGAAGCAAAGCTTGCAACCAGGATGCTTGTACCCAGGCGGATGGCATAGCGTTAATGCCGGCAAGAATGGCCGGAATCATGGTCCAGACAGTTGTCATTCCATATAACCAGCGGGACATCCCAAGCCATGGTGCCAGTACTGCCAGTATGATTAACACGATTGCGAGCGGGTAGAGAAACATCAGCACTGGGGTTGAATAAGTAATCATTTCAGTTAGCCCAACGTTAGCAAGAATGGCTGGAATGAGACAAGCGATGGTGATCAGCCAATGGTAGGAAATCTTAGGAAACATGCCATGCAACGTATCACCGAAAGCAGAAGTGAGGCCAATGGCAGTTTTTAAGCAAGCGATGATGACAATTAGAGCTAGTAAAACATTACCGAATCGGCCGAAGTAGGCATCGGCAATTTGAGCTAAGGTAATCCCCCCATTGGCAGCTGGAGCAAAGCGACCTAAGCTCATGGTACCCATAATCGCCAGCAGACCATAGATGACTGCCATTAAACTCATGCTGATTAGGCCTGCTTTAATGGTATCAGTTGCGATTTGCCCCGGATCACGGACACCGAGGTCGCGAATCGCATCAATCACGACGATGCCAAAAGCTAGCGAGGCTAACGCATCCATCGTGTTGTAGCCTTCAGTAAAACCAGTTAGAACTGGATGGCTGACATAGGCGCCACTCGCCGCGACGTTAAGTGATCCCAGTGGCTTAATGATAGCGACAAGCATTAAGGCACCTAATAATAGCAAAAAGATGGGTGTCAGCCACTTACCAACATAGGTCATAATCTTACCGGGATTACGAGCCAGTAACCAAGTGACGACGAAAAAAGCAACGGAGAAGCCCAATAGCACCACGGGTTGTAATTTGGTGGTTAAGAAGGGGGCCAGTCCAATCTGAAAGGCCGTAGTTGCTAATCGTGGCATTGCAAAAAGTGGCCCGAGGGTAAAGTAAAGCAGTACGGTGAAGACATACGCGTATGATCGGCTAACGTTTGTTGCCAGGTCAAATACGCCCTGACTGCGCGTCAGCCCCATGCCGATCACGCCTAGTAATGGAAGTCCAATCCCGGTGATCAATAGTCCGATAATGGCCGCACCAACGTGTTGGCCGGCTTGCTGGCCCAGAAAAATTGGAAAAATCAAGTTACCAGCACCGAAAAATAGTCCAAATAACATGGTGCCGATGAAGAGTAAATTCCGTCCTGATAAACGGTTATTCATGGTATCCCCACTTTCAAATAAACATGGCAATAGTTTAGCATGCTTTGGTGAAGAATTAATTAAAGGTCGGTGAGGGCGTTAACTGGCGGTGTAATGCAACCAACTGGTTAGTGACAATGTTGGCTACGACTGTCGCAATGAGGAGAGATGGGGCGGTGGCAGCACTTAGCTGTTAAATACTGCCAGCAATTGCGACGCCACAAAAATCCCGTCAGATTCTGGCGGGATTAATTGGTCTTATTTAAAGCGCGTCACAGTTAACTAAATTGCTCAAGTAGCGCTCGGCTTGTGGTTTGGCTGCCACTCGATATTTTAGCGCTGCTAGGCAAGACGTTTACTGGTTAGCGACTGTAAAGCGTTCTTGATGATGTTTGGGCGTTTCCAGTTCGTTTAAAACGGCTACCGCCATCGTGCCACTATTGGTCACTGATTCACCAGTAGTGTTCGTCAGTAATGTGTCATGGCCGTACTGGGCCGGGGTAGCAGGACCTGCTGTGAAATTGGCGGCCGGGGAAATTCCAACCCAATCGACGTTGGTGACGGTTCGTAAGAAGGTCAGCTCGGCCAGTTGGTTTTGCGGAATAGCGACGAAGGCAGCATTGGCGGGATTACTTTCAATGTCGTGCACGAAGAGGTGTTGATCATCACCAGTTGTTAAACTACCGGCCCCTAAGATGAAGAGGAGACGTGGCCGCTGTTGTTCGCGGAGCTGAGCGATCAGCTTAGTTGCCAGACCCACGTGTCGGTAAGCCTTATCAGGACTAGTCGCCATTGCGTCAACGACCACGTCAACCGCCTGTAGCTCAGATAGTGTGAGATCGAAAGCGTCTTTAGCTTTGGTCTGCAAATTTGGGTTAGCCGGTAGAGCGGCTAGCTTTTCTTCAGAACGTCCGATGGCCACGACGGTGTGGTTCCGTTCAAGTGCTAGTTTGGTGATGGCTGAGCCAGCCATTCCGGTTGCGCCAATAATCATAATTTTCATAGATAATTCCTCCTCGAGTTATAAAATGATTCGAATGCTGCCTTGTACGTGTTAATCCGGCATGAATCATGATGACAACGTGTCAGGTTTAGATTGGTGTTCGTCAGCCAGTGTGCGTCCTGTTCCGCCCTCCGGCACGTACGGTGATTAGTATAGGAAAGATTGGTTAAGAATGCGAACAAAGCATTTTTTAGTTTCAAAGTTCGCTGTTGAACCATAGACATGGTATGATTAATAGGATTGCTATGAATGAACATGGCGTAGAGACTAATATGAATGAGGACGATTATTTTGACAAATCACATTGCGTTATTTGAACCGTTAATGCCAGCGAATACTGGTAATATTGCCCGGACGTGTGCCGGAACGGATACGGCCTTGCATCTGATTGAACCGTTGGGCTTCAAAATTGATGATAAGCACTTAAAACGGGCTGGCTTGGACTACTGGGATAGTGTCGATATTACTTATCATGCTGACTTGCAAGATTTTTTAGCTAGTATTCCTGATTTAAATCAGTTGTACTTAGTGTCTAAATTTGCTGAACATGACTATACGGATGTTGATTATAGTGATACGGGTAAGGATCACTATTTCTTATTTGGTAAGGAAACGACAGGGTTACCAGAACCATTTATGCGCAAATATCCCGAAAAGGCCATTCGGATTCCTCAAGATGATTCACATATTCGAGCCTTGAATTTATCGAATTCGGCTGCGATTGTGATTTATGAAGCCCTGCGGCAACAACAATTCCCGAACCTTGAACGGTCGCACCACTATGAAAATGATAAGTTGAAGTAACCAACAGAACGTGCACTAGCGCTAAACGTTAGGGTGCGTTTTTTGATGGGGACGGGGGAACTTGAGTTTGTTATAATGAAGACAGTATTAATTGAGAAAGGATGAACGAAGCGTGGCGCGTAGACAAGCAACAACAAAAAAGCGCCGGACCTCGACGCGCAAAAAGAAGCCGACGGTTGCGGCTAAGCGGCAGATGACGGGGAATGTCATTGGCCTGATTGGACTATTGGTCACGATCCTCGCCTTGTTGAAGGTGGGGTTAGTGGGCATGGTATTCGCAGAGTTTTTCCGAGCCATTGCTGGGAATGCCTACCAGATTTTTGCCGGGCTAACACTCCTCGTCATGGGATATTTGATGATTTTTGGTCGGTGGCCACGACTGACTTGGCGGTGGTGGGTCGGTGGTAACTTGTTTTTCTTCAGTTACTTATTGCTATTAGAGATCCCGATGTTTAATCAATTGAATCACCATACCGATTTTTGGTCGTTGACGTGGAATCTGATCAAAAATGATTTTGCCAAGGGGGGCATGGCCAGTAATCTTGGTGGCGGATTAGTCGGCGCTGCTGGCTATAGTGTCACTTATCCACTATTGGCTAATGTCGGGACAATTTTGATCGCACTGATCCTGATGGTTGCCAGTATCTACATTACCTTTGATTTGCCGTTCCATAAGACGATGCAAGCGTTGCGTCAGGCCTTGATGCAATTGGGCCAGCAACTGCGATCCGGTTATGAATGGCTGACGCACGTGCTCCGGGTTCAAATTGCCCGTTGGCGGGTTCACCAACAAGTGCGCGCCAATCAAGCGGCAAGTACTGAGAAGCAGCCAACGTCAACCGTACCACAGTCAGCAGCCCCTGCTGAGACAACGAGCGGGACTTCGGCGCCGGACTCAGCAGCCAGTGCAGTTACGAGCTCGCCTGCCGACTTGAATATCACGGTGGCTAGTGATCGTGAAGCCTCACCCATAAAATCCCCAACTTCAGCTGCTACGGTTGATCATGAACAAGAACTCCAAGGGACTGAAGTGATGGATGATGCGGACTACCAGTTGCCAGAGTCAACACTATTGACGAAGATTCCAAAAACGGATCAGAGTGCTGAGTACGCAACGATTGAGAGTAACTCGCAGAAGCTAACAACCACGTTGGCAAGTTTCGGTGTTCAAGTTGAAGTGAAGAATGTCAGCTTAGGGCCATCCGTAACGAAGTATGAGTTACATCCAGCTGTTGGGGTCAAGGTCAGCAAGGTCGTCAATTTAGCGGACGACTTAGCGTTAGCGCTGGCAGCGAAGGATCTTCGAATCGAAGCGCCCATTCCCGGTAAATCATTGATTGGAATCGAAGTGCCAAATAAACAGATTTCAACAGTGTCATTTCGGGATATCGTTGAGGCCCAACCAGCGCACCCGACCAAACCGTTGGCCGTACCGCTCGGCCGTGATGTTTCTGGTAATTTAGTCGTTGCCGACTTGTCTAAAATGCCGCACCTACTGATTGCTGGTTCAACTGGGAGTGGGAAGTCGGTTGCCATTAACGTGATGATCACGGGGCTACTGATGAACACGAAACCAAGTCAAGTTAAGTTTATGCTGATTGACCCTAAAAAGGTTGAATTAGGGGTTTACAATGGGATTCCACATCTGTTGACGCCCGTAGTCACGGAACCGAAGAAGGCGGCCCGGGCGTTGCATAAGGTCGTTGCCGAGATGGAGCGACGCTATGAATTGTTCGCGGATTCCAAGCAGCGTAACATGCAGGGGTACAACCAATATATCCGTCAACAAAATGCGGCTGATGGGCAGTCACGGCCCGTCTTACCATACATTGTGGTGGTCGTCGATGAATTAGCCGATTTAATGATGGTCACTTCGAGCGAAGTGGAGGATGCCATTATTCGCTTGGGTCAAATGGCCCGGGCAGCCGGTATTCATATGATTTTGGCAACACAACGGCCGTCGGTAGATGTTATTACCGGATTAATTAAAGCCAATGTACCGTCACGGATGGCATTTGCCGTTTCAAGTGGGACGGATTCGCGGACAATTATTGATAGTAACGGTGCTGAAAAGCTACTTGGTCGTGGGGACATGCTGTATCAGCCAATGGGCATGAATAAGCCACTGCGCGTGCAGGGTGCTTATATTTCTGACCATGATGTTGAAGAAGTTGTCAACTTTATCAAAGCCCAACAGACGGCTGATTATGACGATAGTATGCTGGTCAAGGATGACGAGACGGATGCCGCTGGTAGTGGGGACCCTCGTGACGGTGAGGATGAGTATTATGCCGAAGCCGTTGAATTGGTGACTGATCAACAGTCCGCCAGTGTCTCGATGCTCCAACGACGCTTCCGTATCGGGTATAACCGGGCAGCACGGATCGTCGACGAAATGGAGGAACGCGGCGTGGTGGGCCCTTCGGAGGGGAGTAAGCCACGTAAGGTTTACCGCCAAAAATCGGCCGACGAAGCGCCCGCGTCGGGTAATGACGCTTAGCGTCCAGTAAGATTGGTGGGCATCATTTGAATGGCATGACTTCACATGGTGGCGCTGCCGATACGATTGAATAATCGACGTTAAAGTAAAGGTTTCAATCGTTAGCCAGATTTGACTAACGGTTGGAACCTTTTTCAGAGACAAATGCGTGATTTTTTTAATTCACATTGTCTCAGAAGTTGGTGGCTAGGCTTGCCGACCATGGCTGAGTGATCCACCAGTAATAAAAAAAGTTACGCTTGTTGTGAGCAAGCGTAACTTTTTTCTTGGTAAGTATTGCAACCATTCGTGGTTCGCAAGGTGTTTAACCTAGAAGGTTAGTAAACCTAACCCAGATAAGGCGGTAAGCACCAATGACCCAATGGTAGAAATGATCATTAACCAGATAACGACCATCGTAATTTTTTGAAAAGTTGATTTTTTCTTCATTATGGTTGTATGCACCACACTTTACGAGTAATTCTTTCATAGTTTAACGTGGAATCAGTTTTTTTTCAATTGAAATTAAAAATAGTCATGGTTTCGTAAATATTCGATACTAATAATGCAAAGAATAATCGTTCCTAGCATCAGCCAAGTGAAAGCGTGGACGAGACCGGCACCAGGTAATTTGACGTTCATGCCATAGATTCCACCGATAATCGTTGGAATCGTCAACACCATCGTGAGTGAGGTCAGAAATTTCATGACATCATTCAAATTATTGGAAATTACTGAACCCACTAATTGACTATATTGCTGCAAAATCTGATTGGTCGTTTCAGCCATGTCACTCGCTTGCTGGGTCTCAATCTTAATATCATCGGTGAGTGATTGGTGATTAGGTGCGTTGAAATGGGTGATCGAAGTTTCAACCGCGTCAAGCGTGGGTGTGTTCTGATTAAGGGCGGCCTTAAAACGAATCAAGGATTTTTGGTAAGCCATAATGGTAAAGAGTTCCACGTTGTGAGTAGCTTGATTCAAACGGCTTTCCAGGGCGCTTGTCCGTTGGTTGATCAATTCGAGTGCGGTCACAAAACTGTGCTCGATGTACCACATGATAGTCAGCACAAAATCTTCGTGATTATCCAGACTTAGCTTAGAAGAGGCCGGGTCCATCACAAAGTCTTGAATAAAACTAGCCGGGTAATTACTGACGGTAATGACCACTTGATCCACTAAAATCAAGGCGAAGGGATAGACTTGAAATTCAAGGTAACCCAGCTTACTCGTCGTGAGTTTGGGATACTGCATCACGATTAAGATTGGTTGACTGGATTGCGTGGTTGATAATTGCTCGGCTCGTGAAACCTCCGCATCGTCGAGGATGGCAGTTAAGTAATCTTTGGGAAGATCAAATTGTGTGACCAGTTGGTCGATTTCAGTTGAGGTCGGGCGTTCAACGTTGATCCAGTATGGCTGATCGTGATGGTCGTCCGGCGTAGTCAAAAGGCCATTTTTACCAGTGGTAAAGTATTGTAACAACGGTCATCCCTCCAGTAATAGTTTATGTTTATTATAGGGCTGTCACAGATGATTGAAAAGTTTAACGATAATCTCTATAATTTAACCCGACACTAATGGGGAGGCAAGTACGCATATGCGAGATTTATGGACCACTTGGTATGGGCAGCTGGTATTTTTAGCCGCCATCTCGATGATCATTTTAGGTGCTAAACGGGTTGCACACCGCGTTTGGCCACATGGATTAAGATTGTTGGATTTTTGGCCGCCATTTTTAATTGTTTTCACCCACTTTCTGACACTGCAAGCAACGGATAGTTCGCTGGCACCGTACGAAGTGTTGTCCCTAATGATTTTGGGGATCGGTTTAACACTGATTGAAGCTGTTGAACGCGGAGAAATCCTTTACTGGCGCTTTTTTAAGCTCTATTGGCGGGGAGCGGAATTATTGACACTCGTCGTCTATATCCTAGCACTTGGCAGCCACTTCTTTTTAACATCGTAAAAATGTCCCCCACTAAGTCCCACCTAACGAAACTAACGTTAGGTGGGACTTTTTTTGATATTTTGTTAACAATTTGGAAAAGTAACAAAACGATGTGGTAGGAAGTGGGGGGGTGTGGTAGACTTGAATTATGTTTAATGAAAGGGGTTGATTGGCCGTGGCGTCTAAGATGTTTTTCGGAGAGTTTGAACATGCCTTAGATGCGAAAGGGCGACTAATCATTCCTGCCAAGTTTCGTGAGCTATTGGGCACTTCGTTTGTCATTACTCGTGGGATGGATGGTTGTATTTTTGGCTATCCCGCTGAACGGTGGGCAACGCTTCAAGCACAGTTAGATGATTTACCACTAACTCGCAAGGATGCGCGAGCGTTTGTCCGTTTTTTCTATGCTGCTGCTGCTGAATGTGAATTAGACAAACAGGGACGGGTCATGATACCTGCAACCTTGAGACAATATGCAAAGTTGGAAAAGCAATGTGTGATCGTCGGAGTTTCTGACCGATTTGAAATCTGGGGTGCCGAACACTGGCAACAGTTTGAGACGGAGACCGCAGCGAACTTCGATGATCTTGCAGAAAACTTGATTGATTTTTAAATAACAATAATAATTTAGGAAGGGGGCGCACGCGTGGCAACATTTGAACACACAACGGTACTTTTGCATGAAGCAATCGCCGCGTTAAACGTCCGGCCGGATGGCATCTACGTGGACTGTACGTTAGGTGGCGGTGGTCATTCTCGTGAAATTTTGCAACAGTTAGGTCCGGAAGGCCACTTGTATAGCTTTGACCAGGATCAAACCGCAATCGATTATAACCAAAGTAACTTAGCGACTTATCTTGAACGTGGTCAGGTCACGTTCATCAAAAGTAACTTTGCCAACTTGAAGACTGAACTAGATGCTCGGGGCCTTGACCACGTTGACGGGGTAGTTTATGATCTCGGCGTTTCGTCGCCACAATTTGATGATGCTGCCCGCGGCTTCTCGTATCAACATGATGCGCCGTTAGATATGCGGATGGATCAGAGTCAGAAATTAACTGCTCAAACAGTTGTCAATACTTGGCCCTATGCGGACTTGGTTCGTATTTTCTATCGCTATGGTGAGGAGAAGTTTTCTAAACAAGTCGCACGGTTGATTGAGCGTGAACGGGCGGTTCAGCCGATCGTGACGACGGGGCAATTGGTCGAAATTATTAAGAATGCCATTCCAGCAAGAGCGCGGCGAACGGGTGGTCATCCCGCTAAACGGGTTTTCCAGGCTATTCGAATTGCGGTGAATAACGAATTGGGCGTACTGGAGACTTCGCTCGAACAAGCGATTGATTTAATCAATGTTCATGGTCGTGTCAGTGTCATCACATTCCAATCGTTAGAAGATCGTCTCGTCAAGACGATCTTTAAGGAGCACAGCGATTTGCCGGAGCTGCCACCTGGTTTACCAGTTATCCCAGCTGGAATGCAACCAGATTACCGCTTAGTCAGTCGTAAACCGGTCGTGCCTAGCGATGCGGAAATCGAAGCTAATCGTCGTGCTCGCAGCGCCAAGTTACGAGCCATCGAACGTTTAAAGATAACGAATAAATAATATTCAGGAATAATTAAAGGAGTGATTAAAATGGCCCAAAATGGATTAGCGCGGGAGTTGCCACAGCAAACTCCTGGCGCAACCACCCCGGTACATAAAACAAAAACCGTTGTGACCCCGAATCCGTCCATCAAGACGCAGCGAGTTGCTTTTTCATTATTTGAAAAAGTATTGTGTGTTGGTTTGAGTTTGGTGGTGTTTGGATTAGCCATTATGTTAGTTTCAACGAACATTGCAACGAGTAACGCACAAAGTCAGTTACAGACGGTGCAAACGAAAGTCACAAAAGTGCAGGCAAAAAATACGTCGGCCGAACAAGAAATCAGTGAACTTTCAAGTCGGAGCCGTTTAAATAAAATTGCTAAGCAGTACGGGTTATCGCTGAACAACGGTAGCATAAGGAATGTTTACAAATGAATAAGAACAAACAACGAATGACTTCGAAACGGTCACCAAAACAAAATCGTAGAATTTTTGGCCAATGGCTATTTTTTGGCGCGATTGCCGTCTTTGGTGTTTTGATCATTCGTTTTTCATATATCGCGATTGTGCGCCACGTCAACGGGGTCAATCTGGTCGAGGCCACCAAGAAACTTTATACGGAAGACCAGACCATCACGGCCAAACGTGGGACTATTTATACGGCCAACGGTGACCCAATCGCTGAAGATACTAGCACGTACACGGTCTACGCCATTATGGCGAAAAATCAGCAAAGTGCTAGTGGCAAGGCACTGTATGTTAAAAATAATGCGAAGGCGGCGCGTGTCTTATCGAAGTATTTGCCAATCAGCTATAAGAAAGCCCTCGCGACCTTGCAAAAAGGCGCAGGTAAGTTCCAAATTGAATTTGGGACGGCTGGTAAGAATATTTCACTGACGACTAAGGAAAAGATCGATGCCCAAAATGTGGCTGGGCTGCACTTTATTGAATCTGAAGCGCGGCTCTACCCAAACGGCACGTTTGCTTCCCACTTGGTTGGGCTGACCACCTCCAAGAGTCAGAAGGATACCGATCAGACGCGGTTAACGGGGTCGATGGGCATCGAGTTGGCTTTTAACAAGCAGTTATCGGGAACCGATGGTCGCAAGACGATTACGAAGAGCGGATATCAAGGTAGCACTGAGACTGGTAAGAAGGTTAAGGATGGGGATAATATTTATACCACCATCGATAGTAAGTTACAGACATTACTGGAAACTAAAGTTTCACAAGTAAACGCTAAGGTCTCACCTAAGTCAATGACAGCAACGTTGATGAACGCGAAGACTGGTGCCATTCTGGCGACGACGCAGCGACCGACATTTAATGCGCAAACAAAGACCGGACTATCTAAAATGTGGCGTAATTTGTTGGTTGAAGACACGTATGAACCAGGATCGACGATGAAGGTCTTTACAATGGCAGCGGCGATCGACAGCGGTAAGTACAATGCTAATGTAACCGTCCCAACCGGTGAATATAAGATCGGTAATAATACCGTTCCTGATTGGAATACGAGCGGGTGGGGCAATATTACCTATGCTAAGGGGTTTGCCCTTTCAAGTAACACGGCGATGGCCCACCTAGAACAAGCAATGGGGGCCAAGACTTGGCTGAAGTACATTAAACGCTTTGGGTTGCGTGAGAGTACTAATAGTGGTCTTGACAACGAGCAGAGTGGTTCAATTCAATTTACGTATCCAATCGAACAAGCGGATACGGCCTTTGGTCAGGGGATTCAGGTGACCGCTATGCAGATGCTTCGTGGATTCACAGCGATTGCTAATCATGGTAAGATGTTACAGCCGTACTTTATCTCCAAGATCACTAACCCTAACACCAACAAAACGGTTTATACGGGTAAGAAGAAGGTTGTAAGCCAGCCAATCAGTTCGAAGACTGCCAGCAAGGTGTTGGATCATATGCAAGATGTGGTATATAAGTCATACGGTACTGGCTCATCATATAAGATCAGCGGGTATCGCATTGCTGCTAAGACTGGGACTGCCCAGGTCAGCAACGGGAGTACGTATGAGCAAGGTGACAACACCTATCTGTACTCGGTCGTCGGGATGGCGCCAGCTAAAAATCCGAAGTACATTATGTACATTACGATGAAACAACCGACACTTAACGGAAGTTCCGCGTCAGATGACATGGCAGAGATTTTTGATACCGTGATGAAACGGGCATTGGAAGAACAAAAAGCGAGTGAGACTAAAGCGACGACGATCAAAATGAAAGATTTGACGAGTAAGTCGACTAGCGCGGCCAAGAAAGCTGCTAAGAAGCAGGGACTTGACGTGGTCGTTGTTGGTAAGGGTAGTCGGGTCGTCAAGCAATCCATTTCTTCTGGCACTGTCGTTTCAAGTGGTCAACGCGTCATTCTGGTTACCAACGGGCAGATGTATATGCCGAACTTATCTGGATGGTCGGCAAGTGAAGTGGCTGATTTTGCGACGTTGACGGGCGTTAAGCTCACGACTAGCGGGACGGGTTACGTCAAGACGCAAAGTGTGACTGCGGGTAATCCGATCGAAGCTAAGCAGGCAATTAGTGTGACACTGAAGTAGTTATCAAGTCTTAGAATGGAGAATTGTTGTGAGTTTATTAGTGTGGGGTGCAACCCTAATTAGTGGTTTTATTATTGTGTTTGCGTTAATGCCGTCACTTATTCGGTATTTCCGCGCCCGCAAAGAAGGACAGATGATTCGTGAGGAAGGTCCTAAGTGGCATGAGAAAAAATCTGGGACGCCAACTATGGGGGGCCTACTGTTCATTATCGCAATCTTAGTCACCACGTTATGGGTCGGTGGGTGGCAACATCAGCTACAACCAACCACCTGGATTTTGATGTTTATCCTGGTCTTATACGGTGCACTTGGTTTTTGGGATGATAGTATCAAGCTTTGGCGTAAACAAAACGAAGGTTTAAAGGCTTGGCAAAAATTACTTGGTCAAGTCATTGGGGCAGTAATTTTAACGTTGGTCTATCAACATGAACATTTGCCAATGGCACTTAGAATTCCAGGCTTGGGGGTCTGGTCGCTGGGAATTTGGTACATGCTCTTCGCCATCATCTGGTTAGTGGGCTTCTCAAATGCCGTCAACTTAACGGATGGGTTGGACGGATTAGTCGCTGGTCAGGCCACGATTGCTTTTGGTGCGTATGCCGTGATTGCTTACGCTCAAAATCAGTATAATGTGATGTTATTCTGTTTGGCCGTCGTGGGGTCACTATTAGGTTTCTTCGTGTATAATCACAAACCGGCCAAGATCTTTATGGGTGACATGGGATCATTAGCGCTCGGTGGTGCTTTAGCTGCAGTATCGATCTTATTGCATCATGAACTATCCCTCCTCTTGATTGGCATCATTTTTGTCATTGAAACGGCTTCAGTTATCCTCCAAGTCGCCTCGTTCAAGTTAACGGGAAAACGGATCTTTCTGATGAGTCCAATTCACCATCACTTTGAGATGAAGGGTTGGAGCGAGTGGAAGATTGATATCGTTTTTTGGTCGATTGGTTTAGTGGCAGCCGTAATCAGTGTTGCCACGATTATTTAGTCACAGTTTGCTAACTCGGGCATTCTTGTCCGAGTTAGCTGTACATAATTGGTCTTTGCGGTATGACTTTATTCATTGGTGGTCGCCAAGTAAATAGTACTGATTCCTATCAACGCAACGATTGTTCTTTAAATGGTTGCGTTGTCTGCCGCAGATTATGTCGTGGAATTGGTCACTGGCTCACCATGAATAATTTGCTGATGACCACGAGTTGGTGCATCAGCCACATAACAAGTTAATTTAGGTATCATCTACAAACATTATAGGGAGATCTTGGTTTATGAAGTCGGTTGAGCAGTATCGTAACCAAAAGGTTTTGGTTCTTGGATTAGCAAAGAGCGGGGTCAATGCCGCACGGTTGCTCCACAAATTAGGTGCGTTTGTGACCGTTAATGATAAAAAGAAATTTGATGAGAACCCGGATGCACAGGAATTATTGAGTGATGGAATCAAAGTTATCACGGGTGGTCACCCGCTGTCACTACTAGATGAAGATTTTAAAGTTATTGTCAAGAACCCGGGTATTCCATACTCAAATCCAATTGTGAGTGGGGCTCAGGAAAAGGGTATTCCAGTTATTACCGAAGTTGAACTTGCATCGCAAATCCTAGCGGGAGAGTTGATTGGGGTGACGGGGACGAACGGTAAAACCACGACAACGACGATGATCACGATGATGCTTAATCAACGCACAAATGCCGGTAAAGCTTACGTAGCAGGCAATATTGGCGTGCCGGCCTCAGCAATTGCACAAAAGGCTACGGCGGCCGACACAATGGTGACTGAGCTTTCGAGTTTTATGTTGTGTGGTATTCGGACTTTGCACCCACATATTGCGGTGATTACGAATATTTATTCGACGCATTTGGATTACCATGGCTCACGTGAGAACTATGTCAAGGCAAAGATGCGGATCACCATGAACCAAACGGCTAATGATTATCTAGTCATTAATTGGGATAGTGAAGAATGGCGGCAACTCAGTAAGCAATCACAAGCAACCGTCGTGCCATTTTCACGGCAAGCCAATACGAAAGATGGCGCCTATGAAGAGGCCGGCAAGCTGTACTTTAAAGATGAGTACATCATGGACGCTGCTGATATCCGGATTCCTGGTGATCATAATGTTGAAAATGCGTTAGCAGCGATTGCCGTTGCTAAACTTCAAGCCGTTCCAACAGCAGGAATCGTTCAAGTCTTGAAGACGTTTACGGGTGTTCGACACCGGACTCAATATGTCGAGACGTATCAGGACCGGCAATTTTACAACGATTCCAAAGCAACCAACTTGGTGTCGACCGAGATGGCCTTGAAGGGCTTTGATCAGCCGGTCATTTTACTTGCTGGTGGTTTGGACCGTGGTAATACGTTTGAAAAGCTTGCTCCCGCATTAAAGGCGCATGTCAAGACGTTAATCGTCTTCGGTGAGACTGCTGAAAAAATGGCGGACGCTGGGCGTTTGGCTGGTATTCAAGATATTGAGTTTACGGACAACTGTGAGACTGCGGTGCCAATTGCTTGGCAACATAGTCAGGCTGGTGACATCATCATGTTATCACCGGCTTGTGCCAGTTGGGATCAGTACCCGAACTTCGAAGTGCGGGGCGACCGATTTATTAAAGCAATCGAACAGTTAACTGGAAAGGCGGAAGAAAACTAATGCGATTAATGATTTCTGGCGGCGGGACAGGTGGTCATATCTATCCCGCACTGGCACTGATCGATGCCTTAAAAGCACATGATCCCGAAGCGCAAGTTCAGTTTGTGGGAACCCATCGTGGACTAGAGAGCCGCATTGTGCCGGAACGGGGGATCGATTTTAAAACAATCAAGATCCAGGGCTTTAAGCGTTCATTGTCATTACAAAATGTTAAAACAGTCTATTTATTTTTAAAGAGCGTGGTTACGGCGCGTAAGTACATTAAGGCGTTTAAACCTGATGTTGTGGTCGGAACCGGGGGCTACGTGAGTGGTGCGGTCGTTTTCGCGGCGAGCCAGATGCACATTCCAACGGTCATTCATGAACAGAATTCAGTTGTTGGTGTCACTAACAAATTCCTAAGTCGGTTTGTGGATAAAATCGCCATTTCATTTGAGAGTGCGCGATCACAATTTCCCGCTCAAAAAGTTGTGATGACTGGGAATCCTCGAGCCCAACAAGTGGCTAATATTAAAAAAAGTGGCGCTTTGGCGCAGTTTGATCTGGATCCTGACATTCCAACGGCGTTGATTTTTGGGGGGAGCCGGGGTGCTGCGCGCATTAACGCAGCAGCGGTCGCGGCAATTCCTGAACTGAACAAACGTGACTATCAGACCTTGTTCGTCACCGGCCAGGTACACTACGAAAAGATTCGGAATGGCTTGTCAGCGACAGCGCTAGCTCCGAATGTTAAAATCGAACCATACATCAAAAATATGCCAGCAATTCTACCAGAAGTCGCGGTTATTCTTGGTCGAGCAGGTGCAACTAGTATTGCGGAAATTACGGCTTTAGGGATTCCTTCAATTCTAGTCCCTAGTCCATACGTTACGAATGATCATCAGACCAAGAATGCACAAAGCCTCGTGAATGCGGGGGCGGCTGAACTGATTAAGGAAGCTGATTTGACGGGAAACAGTTTGGTAGCTGCATTAGATGGCCTTCTCCAAAGTACCACGCATCGTGAAACGATGGCGGCTAATGCGAAAAAACTGGGGATGCCTGATGCGGCCGACCAGTTACTACACGTTTTAGAAACGGTGATTAAGTAGCACAGAGACTAGAGTGAAAGGGTGGGTGTGATGGCCATTTTTCATAAAAAGCCCAAGGAGCGTGAGCACCCCGAGCAGCTGACACCCTGGGAACGGTTTCAACGAGACGCGGCTGAGAATCATCGCGCAGCGCAAAAGAGTCACCATAGTTGGTCAGGTAAACGCCTGCGAATTGGCGATAAATTACCGAAACTCAAATCTCAGCGCCGCCGATTACTTTTCAAACGGGTCGTGATCTTGATGGGCTGTTTTCTGATCGGTGCTGGTGTGGCTGGTTACTTCATTTCACCACTGAGCCATGTTCAGACGGTGACCGTACATGGTAACGATCAATTGTCTGTTACGCAGGTCAAGACGGCGACTAAGATCAACCCTGGAGTTGCCTTATGGTCCGTGATTGGTCATGATCAACGGACTACTAAGCGCGCAGAACGTGCCCAGCCGCAAATCGGCAAGGTCACGACTAAGTTAGTTGGATTGAACAGTGTTCGGGTGACAGTTAAAGAAATTCGCATCGCGGGTTACTTATCGACTGGTCAACACTATCGACGAATTTTGGAAAATGGGTTGATTTTGAAAGCGACCTATTCTCAACCCGGTGGCGGTTCACCGATCTATGCCAACTTTAAAAGCGGTCACCGCTTAGCAACGATGATTGCACAGTACGCTAAGTTACCATCGGCGGTCAAACACAATATTTCTGAGATCAAGTTTGCGCCGAACAAGGCTAATCCCGAACGGGTTCATCTTTACATGAATGACGGTAATGAAGTGTACGCAACAATTAGCACTTTTGCTAGCAAGATGGCTTATTATCCGGGAATTGTGGCGAAGATGAAAACCAAGGGTGTCATCAATCTTGAGGTGGGCGCATACTCCTATCCGTTCAAGAATCAGAATAATTGATAGAATGCTAAGTGTGACCTTTTTAAAAGCGCTTAGGATATGGTAAACTAAGGAATAACTGGATATGTCAGCGAATCCTTGAATATTTATGTAAAATACTAGGAGGTTCCTCTATTATGGATAATTCAGGAATTTATGTCGGACTTGATATAGGGACCACCTCAATAAAAGTCATTGTTGCTGAACGTGTTAAAGGGCAAATGAACGTTATTGGTGTGGGAAGCGCACGTTCTAATGGTTTAAGTCGTGGCGTGATCGTCGATATTGATAAGGCGGCCGAAACGATTCGATCAGCAGTACGCCAAGCTGAAGAAAAAGCAAGTATCGAAATAAAAAAGGTGATTGCGGGAGTTCCCGCTAACCTGGTTAAAATTGAACGCTGTCGTGGTATGATTGCCGTGGCAGATGAGTCCAAAGAAATTAATAATGAAGATGTTCAAAACGTTGCGGCGGCTGCGTTAGTTCAGAGTTTACCGCCAGAGCGGGAAGTACTGGATGTCATCCCCGATGAATTTGTCGTCGATGGTTTTGATGGCATCAAGGACCCACGTGGCATGGTTGGGGTCCGGCTTGAAATGCACGGCACCCTGTTCACTGGTCCGAAAACAATCATTCACAATACGCGGAAGGCTTTGGAAAAGGCTGGACTGCAAATTGAACAGATTGTGATCGCGCCCTTGGCATTAAGTTCCTTAGTGCTGAATGACGGTGAACAAGATTTTGGTTCGATCATTATTGACATGGGCGGTGGTCAAACGACTGCGGCAGTTATACATGATCACCAATTGAAGTATACTTACGTTGACCAAGAAGGCGGCCAGTATATTACCAAAGATATCTCGGTCGTTTTGAATACATCGATCGAGAATGCCGAGAAGTTAAAGCGTGATTATGGCTATGCCGATGCTCAGCAGGCCTCGGATGATGAACTTTTCCCAGTTGATGTTGTTGGGCAAAGTACACCGGAGCAAATAAGTGAGCAATACTTAGCAGAAATCATTGAGGCTCGTCTAGACCAGATCTTTGATAAGGTCAAGCAGCACTTGGATGAGATTCGGGCGCTCGAGCTCCCCGGGGGCATTGTTTTAACTGGTGGGGTGGCAGCATTACCCGGTATCACTGATTTGGCGGCGCAACGTTTTGGAACGCGAGTTCGCGTCTTTACGCCTAATCAAATGGGCTTGAGGCATCCGTCGTTTGATGAGGCGTTAGCGGTCATCAAATATCAAGCGGCCTTGAGTGAAGTTACGTTACTCGTTAAGAGTGCACTTACCGGTGATACTCGTGCCAGTGTGGCGTTGGAATTTGCTGATACAACACCAGCACCTAGCCAACCCGCAGCACAACCTAAAAAAGCAACTAAGAAACAGTCTGCGCCACAAGCACCACAGGAACAGGCTGATCCAGATCATAAGGGAACTGTTGAACGGGTCAAAGGCTTCTTCAACCACTTCTTTGATTAATATCGGATAGAAATGACGGAGGAAAAAACATGGAATTTTCTTTAGATTCAACCCAGAACTCAGGGGCTAATATTAAAGTCATCGGTGTCGGTGGCGGTGGTGGTAACGCCGTTAACCGGATGATTGCTGAAGATGTTAAAGGCGTCGAATTCATCGTTGCCAACACTGATGTGCAGGCATTACAAACTTCAAATGCCGAAACTAAAATTCAACTTGGACCAAAGCTTACGCGGGGATTAGGCGCAGGTTCTAATCCTGATGTTGGTTCCAAGGCTGCGCAGGAAAGTGAAGAGGCCTTGACAGAAGCGTTACAAGGCTCAGATATGGTCTTTGTAACGGCCGGTATGGGTGGCGGTACTGGTAATGGTGCGGCACCAGTTGTGGCTAAAATTGCTAAGGACTCCGGCGCGCTGACAGTGGGTGTTGTCACCCGTCCATTTACATTTGAAGGTCCTAAGCGTGCTCGTAACGCTGCTGAAGGAATTGCTCAGATGAAAGACAACGTTGATACGTTGATCATTATTGCTAACAACCGTTTGCTTGAAATCGTTGATAAGAAGACTCCAATGATGGAAGCCTTCCAAGAAGCTGATAATGTGTTACGTCAAGGGGTTCAAGGTATCTCTGACTTAATCACGTCACCAGGGTACGTTAACTTGGACTTTGCCGACGTTAAGACGGTCATGCAAAACCAAGGTTCCGCTCTGATGGGTATTGGCTCTGCTAGTGGTGAAAACCGGACGGCGGACGCGACTAAACAAGCCATTTCTTCACCATTATTGGAAGTTTCAATCGATGGTGCCGAACAAGTCTTGCTGAACATCACGGGTGGCCCCGACATGTCCTTGTATGAAGCCCAAGCTGCTTCTGACATTGTTTCCCAAGCGGCAACGACTGATGTTAACATTATCTTTGGGACTTCGATCGATGAAAGTCTTGGCGATGAAGTCCGGGTGACCGTGATTGCCACTGGTATCGATCAGAAGCAACGCGAACTCAAGATGGACAGCCAGCCTAGTCGTAGTGAAGCTAGTCAGCAACGAGGCGGCATGTTCGCAACGCCAACTGACCAGCCAGCGACGAGTGAAGCGGCCCAATCAAGTGAGTCCCAAGCTAACGACCCATTCGGTAATTGGGATATTCGGCGCGAACCGAACAATTCACGGCCAGTCAACAATGGTCAAGAGTTTAACAATGTTGAAAAAACTGATTTTGATGTCTTTAATGACAACTCACAAGCTGACGATAGTAAGGATGATAACAGTGGTGATTCGCTAGATACACCACCATTCTTCAAGCGCCGGCGTAAGTAAAACGGTGAAGGGAGCGCAAGCACATGGCCGGATTCATTAGTAACTTTTTTGGTGTTGGTGATTCTGACAGTCAGTATGAGGAACCCACCGAAGCTTCCCAAGCGGCGGCTCCCACTGAATCTGCAACCAATACTCGGAGCACGCCAAAGGTAGTTCCAATGCAAGGGGGCAAGTCGGTGAATAGCAAAATTGCCCTATTCGAACCGAAAATTTATTCGGACGTGAAAGAAATTGCGACGCAGTTATTGAAAAATCAAGCTGTAATCATTAATTTTGATCACGTCGATGATGAAATGGCACGCCGGATTGTGGATTTTTTGACCGGGACGGTTTTTGCCATCAATGGTGAGATCGAACGGATCGGTGATGAAATTTTCCTCTGTATTCCTGAAAATTACGAGGTTTCCGGAAGTACGACAAGTCAGTTTGATACGAGCAAATTATAAGGAGTGAGTGGCCTGTTAGTGACGATTATTAGTCGGTTGTTTCAACTGTACCAATTAGCCATTGTGGTTTACATTTTGATGTCATGGTTCCCGGGAGCTTATAATACTCGCGTGGGCCAATTCTTAGGTCAAATCTGTGAACCATTTCTCAGTATTTTTCGGCGCTTTATTCCCGCAATTGCCGGACTGGATTTTTCGCCGATCATTGCGCTGTTAGTGCTCCAATTAGCTGAAAGTGGCCTATTTTATCTGATAACTTTATTGATATACTAAATTAAAATAACGAGGATAGTATCGTGAATGATAACTTAAAACAACATTTTCGCGATAGTGAAGCCCCATTTATTGAACAGGTCACTGGTTGGCTACGGCAAGTAGCTGATCAGTACCGACCAATCTTAACTGCGTTTTTGAACCCGCGACAAATCTACATTGCGCAAACGCTGGTCAACCAGTTAGACGACGTGCGGATGCGGGCATCCGGTGGCTTTGAAGGTGCTGAGTTACAACGGATCTTATTTTACCCGGTGTATTACGAACCTGAAGTGGCCGATTTTCAAATCACACTGTTTAACATTGTTTATCCCGTGAAGTTTGCCACCTTAAAGCATGGTCAAATTCTGGGTACGCTTGCCAATGCCGGCGTCGAGCGTGATGTCTTTGGTGACATCGTGACTGACGGAACGACATGGCAGTTTGTGTGCGAAACCGAGATGGCCAGCTATTTCGAGGAGCAAATCGACCGTTTTGGTAAGACGAAAGTCCACTTAACAGCGGTACCATTGTCGGCGGTGATCACACCGGAAGACGACTGGGAGGCAGTTACTACGACGGTTAGTTCATTACGTGCGGATAGTATCATTAAGGCGGCGTTCAACTTGTCGCGGCATCACGCCAAGGAATTGATCGAAGGTGCTAAGGTTCGGCTGAATTGGGCTGACTTACCGAAAGCTGATTACGAGTTAGCATTGTTAGATATGCTGAGTGTGAACCATTACGGTCGTGTCCGACTTGCCGAAATTAGCGGTGAGACCAAAAAAGCGCGGCTGCGGATAACATTAAATATTATTCATAGTAAATAGATATTGGAGGAATTCTAATGGTGTTAAGTCCTGATGACATTCATAACAAAGAGTTTTCAACGAAACTGCGTGGTTACAATATTGATGAGGTTAATGATTTTCTAGAACAAATTATCAAAGATTATCAAATTACCTTGAAGCAAAATAAAGACCTCCAAGAACGGTTGGACTCGAGTGAAGGTAAGTTGAAGTATTTCAATGAATTGAAAGATTCCTTGAATCAATCTATCTTGGTGGCTCAAGAAGCTGCTGATAAAGTGAAGACGAACTCTAAGAAGGAAGCCGACATTATCACCCGCGAAGCTCAGAAACAAGCGTCTGACATTGTGAGTGAAGCAACTGACAAGTCAAACCAAATGATTGACGAAGCTTCTCAAAAGGCCAAACGATTATCCGTTGAAACTGATGATTTGAAGAAACAAACGCGGGTCTTCCGGCAACGCTTGCAAGTGATGTTAGAATCGCAGTTAGAAGTGGTTAAGAGCAAGGATTGGGATCAACTACTTAGCGAAACGAATACGGCTGATTATGCTGAAATTCAACACGTTTTAAAGGAAGATAACCTTGACAACTCGGGGGATGCGAGCGTAAACTCAGAAGCAACCGTTGAAATTACGGAAGCAACGAGTGGTGAGACCCCCGTTGCGGACGGTGGCGATCAAGTCCAACAACAGACGGTGGTTATTTTCCCTGATGATGACAGCACTAATAATTAATTAGGCGATCGTCAGGCACAATTGAAGCGAATTGAATGTATTGAGGAGAACAGCAAACAATTAACTAATACGCCCAGAGAGCTGCCGGCAATGGAAAGGCAGTCGTCCCTTAGTTAGTTGCAGATCATCTCTGAATGCTATCCTGAATTGAGTAAGGGTGGCCGGTCCATGGACGTTAACCATGCTAAGAGAGAATTTAAACAATTCTAAAATTGGGTGGTACCACGATAACTTCGTCCCTGGGTGGACGAAGTTTTTTTGTGTCTAAAAATCCAATGGCGATTGTTTGATAAAAATTTTAAGGAGTGAGAATATGCGCGTTAAAGAAACGTTAAACCTCGGTAAGACCAAGTTTAAAATGCGTGGAAACTTACCGGTCAAAGAAGTTGAACGGCAAAATGTGTGGGCTGAAAATAAAGTCTACGAACAACGGCAAAAATTGAATGAAGGTAAGCCAAGCTTTATCTTACACGATGGCCCACCATACGCGAATGGTGATATCCATATGGGGCACGCCTTAAATAAGATCACGAAGGATTTCATCGTTCGCTATAAGTCGATGAATGGGTTTCGGGCACCTTACGTTCCTGGTTGGGATACCCATGGGCTACCAATCGAACAGAAGTTAAAGCAAGCCGGTTATGACCGCAAGAAGATGACGGACAATGAATTCCGAGAACTTTGTCGGAAATACGCGTTGGAACAAGTTGATCGTCAACGTGATGAGTTTAAGCGCTTAGGCGTTGCTGGTGAATGGGACAACCCATACTTAACGTTAAAGCCAGAATTTGAAGCGGCTCAAGTGCGGGTCTTTGGTGCGTTTGCTAAACGTCACTTGATCTACCGGGGCCAAAAGCCTGTCTTCTGGTCATGGTCTTCTGAATCGGCTTTGGCAGAAGCTGAAGTGGAATATCATGATGTGACATCGCCATCCGCCTTCTACGGTGAACATGTCATTGATGGTAAGGGTGTCTTAGATGATGATACCTATATGGTTGTTTGGACAACAACTCCTTGGACGATTCCAGCTTCAGAAGGAATCACAATCGATGCAAGTTTTGATTACGTCGTTGTGCAACCGGCTGGTGAAAATCGTAAGTTTGTGCTCGCGGCTGAATTGTTGGACGAAAATGCCGAACGATTTGGTTGGGAAGATGTTCAAGTGCTTAAAACGGTCAAGGGTGCGGAACTCGAAAACATTTTGTGCGAACATCCTTTTGACAATAGTCGGCATTTAGTAACGATGTTAGGTGATTTTGTCACACTTGATTCTGGGACTGGGCTAGTGCATACTGCGCCTGGTTATGGGGAAGATGACTATCGGATCGGTAAGCAATACGACCTGCCAATCTTTGCTCCCGTAGATGACAAAGGGTTCTTAACGGCTGAAGCTGGTGATGATTTTGCGGGGGTCTTCTACGATGACGCTAACAAGATCGCACTGGACAAGTTGAAGGCCGCTGGGTTATTACTGAAATATATGCCATACGAACACAGCTATCCATTTGACTGGCGGACTAAGAAGCCGATTATCTTCCGGGCAACGCCACAGTGGTTTGCTTCCGTTGGTGATATGCGTGATGAAATCCTTAAGTCGATGGATGACGTTGAATTCTTCCCAGAGTGGGGTAAAAAGCGTCTTTACAACATGATTCGTGATCGTGGTGACTGGGTCATTTCACGGCAACGAGTTTGGGGTGTACCTCTTCCAATCTTCTATGCTGAAGATGGCACTGCCATCATGGACGAAGTGACGATTAACCACGTAGCTGATTTATTTGGCAAGTATGGTTCGAATGTTTGGTTCGAACGCGACGCAAAGGACCTATTGCCAGATGGTTATACCAATGAACATTCACCAAACGGTACCTTTACTAAGGAAACCGATATTATGGATGTTTGGTTCGACTCTGGTTCATCACACCAAGGTGTCCTGGCAGAGCGCTCATACCTCGACTATCCAGCCGACTTATACCTTGAAGGTTCTGACCAATATCGTGGTTGGTTCAACTCAAGCTTGATTACGAGTGTGGCTGTTTCTGGACATGCCCCATACAAGCAAGTCTTGTCACAAGGTTTCACGTTGGATAATCAAGGTCGTAAGATGAGTAAGTCACTGGGCAACACGATTGCGCCAGCTGATGTTATTAAGCAGATGGGTGCTGAAATCGTTCGGATGTGGGTCGCTTCAGTGGATACCAGTTCCGACGTTCGGGTCTCAATGGAAAGCTTTAAGCAAGTAGCCGATTCCTACAAGAAGTTCCGGAATACGGTACGCTTCATGTTAGGCAACACCGCAGACTTTGATCCGAAGACCAACCGCGTGGCTTATGAAGATTTAGCAAGTGTGGACCAGTACATGGAAACACGGTTGAACGAATTCGTAGCTGAGACGAAGGACCATTACGATCATTATGATTTCTTGGATATCTACAAGAAGTTGATCAACTTCTTGACGGTTGATTTATCAAACTTCTATCTCGATATTGCCAAGGATATTATGTACATTGATGCCGAGGATAGCCATTCACGGCGGTCGATGCAAACGGTCTTCTACGATGTTTTGGTTGCCTTGACGAAGCTCTTCACGCCAATGCTGCCACACACGACTGAAGAAATTTGGCCATTCTTGAAGGAACCAGAAGAATTTGCGCAATTAGCTGAGATGCCAGCTGTTCAAAATTATGCGAACAGCGACGAGTTGATGGCTCAATGGACGCGGTTCATGGATCTTCGGAGTAACGTCTTAAAGGCGTTGGAAGAAGCCCGGGATGCTAAGTTGATTGGTAAATCCTTGGAAGCACACTTGGATTTGTATGTTGATGATGATACGCAAGCCTTCTTAGATCATCTGAATACCAATGTTCGGCAGATGTTGATGGTTTCAGCATTAGATCTACACGCGTTAAGTGACGCGCCTGCAGACGCAGAAACATTTGGTGACACGTTAGCCATCAAGGTTGGCCATGCTGACGGTGACGTTTGTGATCGTTGCCGAATGGTTAAGACCGATGTTGGCAGTGACGAGGCTTATCCGATGTTATGTGCACGGTGCGCCGCAATCGTTCGTGAAAACTACCCTGAATCAGTAACAACTGGTTTGGAAGCTTAATCTGAATTAGATTTAGCGTGAGTCTTGATAACTTATGAAAAGTGCCACTAATCAGTCGAACGGGACTGATTAGTGGCACTTTTTTGTGCTGGCGTGTGGGGATTATCAAGTAGTCAGTAAATCCGAACACCGGGATGATTGAGATACAGCTGTAAAAAACTGATTGCGTTTTTCAGATGCAAGATTTAAGAGCTATTAAGAATTTACAGTTGCTGCGCAGGACTTTGAATGGTTATTATGAGAAATGGTCCTTTGCAATTGAATTTTCATGAAAAAGTCAGTATGATAATGAAGTAGTTTAAATTAAGGTCGATTTTATATAGATAGGATGTTGATGGCTGTGAAAATGATCAAGGTACACGGTTCTGGTAACGATTTTTATTTATTGGATCAAACACAATTTCAAGCACCGTTATCGGATGCGGATTTGAAGCAATTGGCAATTAACATTTGTAAACGTGACGGCGCAGGTTTGTACGATGGCGCTGATGGCGTGTTGGTTGTTGATAAATCAGAACATCCACAAGTACTTGGTCGGATGCGGGTCATTAATGCGGACGGGACGGAAGCTAGCATGTGCGGTAATGGGCTACGGACCGTTGCTCGTTATTTGGGCACGCAAAATAGTCAGGAAGACTTCCGGGTTCAGACGATGTATGCGGACTTAAAGGTGCAGGCCGTTGCTGATTTTGCGGCCCACGTCCCAGCTTACAGTGTTGAAATTTCACCCGTAACTTTCGACGCGCAGACACTTGGCATGCATGCGAATAACGATGCGACGACAATTATTAATGAAAAGATTCCAGCGCTGTCTGCTGACTTGAAATTCTCAGCTGTGGCGGTGCCTAATCCGCATTTGATTGCGTTCGTTGACCATGATACGTTGGTTGGCCCCGAATTAGGACGTATCGGTGAATGGATGAATGATGGTAAAAACCAAATTTTCCCTGATGGCGTCAACGTTAGTTTTGTGGAAGTCTTAGGACCAAATTCAATTTTTGTACGCACGTTTGAACGCGGGGTTGGTTTTACCAATGCTTGTGGGACTGCGATGTCGGCTTCCTCATTGATGTACGTGTTATTACACCAAGAAAGTACCGATTTTAATCAAGAAATCCACGTCACCAATCCTGGTGGGATGGTCAAAACCGTTGTTCACCAAGGTGCCGATGAAGAATACTGGATGGAATTGATCGGTAACGCGACGTTCGTCCGGATCGTGACTTTGCCATTAGAAGAAGCGCTTCAGGGCGACTACAGCCCAGCTACCGCAACGGAAACTGGTGAGCAGGTTGCTTATGAAGATTTCGTCGCTAACCTTGCAAAGGCCTAATGGCGATTAGTGTCAATTGGTCCGCTTGATTTTAAGAATTGGAAAAATGGGTTAAGGAGCCAAATTGGTCGCTCGTTAGCCCATTTTTTGCGGGTTCGTTAAAATTACCGAAATCGCCCAGTTGAAAATTGCAATCGAGCTAAAAAATCGGTATCCTTATTGAGAGAGCAGACACTGAAAGGGGTTCTTGATCAATGACATTTGAGGAACGGGTTCAGAGTCGTCAGTTGGTTTATCAAGGCGGGTTGGTACAGGTCGAACGACAAGAAGTCACTTTACCAGATCAAACGACGGCAACACGTGAAATTGTGCGACACCAGCCGGCCGTCGCGATGCTGATGATTACCGCGCAACATAAAATGATTGTTGAACAACAGTGGCGCGCTGCAACCGGTGGGCTGACCGTCGAGATTCCAGCTGGTAAGGTCGAACCCGGTGAGACCATGGACCAGGCGGCCGTCCGCGAATTAAATGAGGAAACACGATTGACAGCTCAGCACTTAGAAGCAGTCGCCCAATTCTACACGTCACCCGGGTTTACGGACGAACTAATGAAGTTGTACGTTGCTACCGGTCTGAGTGCGGTTGCAACGGCATTCCCACAAGACCCTGACGAACAAATTAGGCTCATCAAGCTGGACCTCGCGACGGCTGTCAGTCAAGTTCAGACTGGTCAGATTCAGGATGCCAAAACCGTAATGGCGATTTGGTACTGGCAAAGTCACCCTGAGTTAGGAGTTGAAGCATAGTGGCAGATGATGATCGACTCACCAGACAGCAATATCGACAACAACGTAGCCAGCCAACTGGTCACGATACTCAGGAGCAAGAATCACCAACGGCTGAACCCAGTGCATCCAGACAAGCGTATGCTGCTGAGAACAACCGGGCTGTTGAAGAAGCCAAGACGAAACGGCTAGCCCGCAAATTGAATTGGGCGATTGCTGGACTAGTCGTTGGGATTATTATTGTCTTTTTAATTTTATTTTTAACACCATAGAAAGTAGGCGCTAGGCTCACATGAAATTTGGAATTATTTGTGCGATGGAAGAAGAACTTAAAACGTTACGGGACGCTTTGCAAGACGAAAAGATCGTTAATATTAAGGATATTACGTTCTATGATGGGACAATTGATCAGCAGGAAGTTGTCTTAGTGCAATCAGGCATTGGTAAAGTGCAAGCTGGTATGACTACGGCTTTAATGATTACTAACTTTGATGTGGACGTTGTCATCAACTCTGGTTCTGCAGGTGGGATTGGCGCTGGTTTGCATGTCGGTGACGTTGTCGTAGCTAAGGCAACTGCTTATCACGATGTTGATGCGACGGCCTTTGACTACGAATATGGCCAATTACCACAACAGCCACTATACTACGAAACGGATGCCAATTGGGTAAAGCAAATCATGGCGGCGGCCAAGGCAACCGGTTTGAATGCCAAGACTGGACTGATTGTTTCCGGTGACCAATTTATCGCAGGTAAGGCGGCTACCGATAAGATTTTAGCACACTTTCCAGAAGCACTATCTAGTGAAATGGAGGGCGCCGCAATTGGTCAAGCTTGTCACCAGTTCCAGACGCCATATGTGGTGATTCGCGCGATGTCCGATGTCGGTGATGAAAATGCCGGTGTTAGTTTTGACGAATTTATCCTGGAAGCGGGTAAGCAGTCCGCAGCGATGTTACTTGCATTATTTGCGGCGCAAAATTAGTCAGATGTATCGCAGCGATGCTAATAACTAAGAATTATTTAGAAGGAAGTATGATGTAATGAAGCAAGTGTACCTAGACAATGCGGCAACGACCCCAATGGCAGCGTCCGTTATTCAGACGATGACGGATCAAATGACGAATACGTTTGGCAATGCCTCAAGCACCCACGCATTCGGTCGGGCCGCCCGTGAAGTTTTAGACGATAGTCGGCACGTGAT
Organism: Lactiplantibacillus sp. ME-2; assembly: GCF_022549155.1. NCBI lineage: Bacteria > Bacillati > Bacillota > Bacilli > Lactobacillales > Lactobacillaceae > Lactiplantibacillus > Lactiplantibacillus sp. ME-2. The sequence continues at coordinate 46,408 of NZ_JAKZEQ010000010.1, read as the reverse complement.
TGCCCAAAGCATTAACTCAGCTGACGATGACATTATCTTTACCAGTGGTGGTACAGAAAGTGATAATACGGCGGTGATGCAGACCGCGTGGACGCGCCAACATTTAGGCAAGCATATTATTACGACGGCAATCGAACATCAAGCGATTCTTAAATCGACTGCTTTTTTGGCAGAACATGGGTTTGAGATTACTTATTTACCCGTGAATGAACAGGGACAAATTAGTCTGGATGATTTGAAGGCGGCACTACGTCCTGATACGATTCTCGTCTCAATCATGACCGGGAATAATGAAGTTGGTTCACAGATGCCAATCCATGAAACTGGTGAATTGTTAAAGGATCACCAGGCATGGTTCCATACGGATGCAGTGCAGGCCTACGGGTTGTTGGATATTGATGTGCAACGGGATCATATTGACATGTTGTCCACCTCAGCACATAAAATCAATGGGCCTAAATTCTTGGGCTTCTTGTACAGACGCAATGGCATTAACTTTCCTAGCTTTGTCAAGGGTGGCGAACAGGAAGATAAGCGCCGTGCCGGTACTGAAAATATCCCGGCAATCGCGGGCTTTGCCACGGCCGTGCAAGAACTGACGACCGCTGAGAAAGCCCACCGGCAGGCTAAGTATCGTGAGTTCAAGCAATACATCGTTGACCAGTTAACGGCTAACGGAGTTGATTTTGAAGTCAACGGGTCCCTCGGTGAGCATAACTTGCAACACGTTTTGAACTTATGGATCAAAGGGGTATCGACCTATACAATGCAAACTAACCTGGACTTAGGTGGTGTCGCAGTTTCTGGGGGCTCCGCATGTACGGCGGGGAGCCTAGAACCATCACACGTTTTAATTGCAATGTATGGTGAAGACTCTCCCCGGATCAGCGAGTCGATTCGGTTGAGCTTTGGTCGCTATACTACTAAGGCTGATCTGGATCAGTTTGTAACGGTGCTGACGAAGACGACGCAGCGCTTATTAAAAAAGCAGGGGGCGTGACGATGGCATACACAACAACGGTTAAACTAGATGGGGATACTAAGACGTATACGCTGAGTCCAACGGTCAAGAAATACACGTTGATGGATTTGGGTTTTGTGAAAGGTCGCTCGGGCGCGTTTAGTTTTGAACGTTCCTTGGATCCCACTTCACCCTATCAAGCGGCTTTCAAGCTGAAGATGACAGTCAATGCGGATTTGACTGGGTTTAAGATGACGACGGTAACGGGCAATGGTGTCCAACGGGCAAATATTTTCAAAAATGACGCCCATCCGGAAGCTGTTGAACAATTACGGTATATTTTAGCTAACTTTATTGAACGGGATGTCCTCACGACGGACTAATCAGGGAACGCCTGGCTTGCAGCCGGCGTTTTCTTTGTTATAATGGAACTTACTGGACTTGTACGACCTTCAAATCGTGGATTCTCCAGAATCTTTTGGAAATGATGGTGAAAAGTATGACTGATCACAGTAACACGCGTGTCGTTGTCGGCATGAGTGGTGGTGTTGATTCATCCGTAGTGGCGTTGCTCTTGAAGCAGCAAGGTTATGACGTGGTGGGCGTGTTTATGAAGAATTGGGACGATACGGACGAAAATGGTGTCTGTACCGCGACCGAAGATTATAAAGATGTTGCCAAAGTGGCAGATAAAATTGGGATTCCTTATTACTCGATTAACTTCGAGAAGGAATATTGGGACCGGGTCTTCACGTACTTCTTAGACGAATACAAGAAGGGCCGCACACCGAACCCCGATGTTATCTGCAACAAAGAAATTAAGTTTAAGGCGTTTTTAGATTACGCGATGGATTTAGGGGCGGATTACATTGCCACTGGTCATTACGCGCGGTTACAACATGATGAAGATGGCACGATGCACCTTTTGCGTGGTGTTGACAGCAACAAGGACCAAACTTATTTCTTAAGTCAGCTGGATTCGAAGACCTTACAAAAGGTGATGTTCCCACTTGGCGAAATGGTGAAGCCTGACGTTCGGAAGCTTGCTTTAAACGCGGGCTTGGCAACAGCTAAGAAGAAGGACTCCGTTGGGATCTGCTTCATTGGCGAAAAGAACTTCAAGGAATTCCTAGGCCATTACTTACCAGCAACGCCCGGTAAGATGATGACTTTCGATGGTCAGGTGAAGGGTGAGCACGCCGGGCTGATGTATTACACGATCGGCCAGCGCCGCGGACTTGGTATCGGTGGTGATGGCGAGGATAACGAGCCATGGTTCGTGGTCGGCAAAGATTTGAAGAAGAATATTCTGTATGTTGGCAAGGGCTACCATAATCCGCACCTGTACGCGACCCACTTAAAGGCGTCCGATTTACACTTTGTGACTGATGAAGACTTAGGTAATGACTTCCACGTGACGGCAAAGTTCCGTTACCGGCAAAAAGATTCTGGTGTGACGGTGCATTTTAATGATGACCACACGGAAGTTACCGTGACTTTTGATGATCCAGTTCGGGCGATTACTCCTGGACAGGCCGTTGTCTTCTACAACGGTGAGGAATGCTTAGGTTCCGGTATGATTGACGCTGCTTATAATGATGAGCGCGTCTTACAGTATGTTTAGTTCGTAATTGGTTTACCGCTGATCAAGCTGAGCTTGATTAGCGGTTTTTTTGTATGTATTGGGTCGGCCGTGGCGGGCGTACGTCAAAGCTTAGGTCGGACTTGCTTTTCTTGACTAGGTTGATTAAGCTAAATGGAGTATGATCAATCGGACTGATTGGTTATAATCGATAAGCTGTTGTGGGATGGAATGATTATGAGACAATTAGCACATTTTAAATTTTTTGATACGCTATCTAAGAAAATGGTAGCCGGTTTTATTATCTTAATTCTGATTGGGACAGTCTTACTGAGCCTCCCATGGGCGACGCCAGCAAACGTGCACACGTCGTTGATCGATGTGTTGTTTACGTCGGCATCAGCGACATGTATTACTGGGCTGACCGTCGTCAATACTGCTGCGCACTGGACAACGTTTGGTCAATTGGTGATTCTGGTACTTTCGGAGGTCGGTGCGCTGGGCTACATGACCTTTGCGGTACTCCTCTTTAATATTATGCGTCGTCAGATCGGTCTCTCTACGCAGTTGATGGTCAAGGCCTCCCTGAATTTGGAACGATTGAGTGATACTAAAAGCGTTATGAAGTATGTCGTGGGTTTGTCACTGCTCTTTCAGCTAGGCGGTCTTGGGTTGCTCGCAATTGATTTTGTACCTCGATTTGGTTGGCGTCACGGATTGTATGTGTCACTATACCATGCGGTTATGTCATTTTGTAATGCCGGTTTTGATGTGTTTGGCGATAGTCTGCAAGGCTTTCGTAATGATCCATACGTCTTGACGGTCACGATGATCCTAATTATTGCGGGTGGCCTTGGATTTTTAGTTTGGCGTGACGTGCTGCTGTACCATACGCGTAAGCGACTGACTTTAAATTCCAAACTGACCTTACTCACAACTTTCAGTTTATTTGTCATCGGTTTTGTCTTGTTGTTGATCACTGAACGTGACTTGGAACTGTTGCCAACCGGAATGTCGTGGGTCAACCGAACGATCAATACGCTGTTTTTAAGTGTTACCCCCCGGACAGCGGGTTTAATCACAATGCCTACTCAAGGATTGCAAGCGGGGAGTTTATTGGTCATTATGATTCTGATGTTCGTTGGTGGGACGCCTGGATCGACTGCGGGTGGGATCAAGACGACAACGTTTGGCGTTTTGATGTTCCAAAGTATTGCCCAGCTACGTGGTCGCCGTGATGTTGAGTTTAGTCATCGTCGTTTTAGTCAGGAGAATATCAATCGGGCGCTAATGCTGATTTTCTTGGCTAGTATTGTGCTGACAGTGGCAACACTGATCTTAACGCAGACTGAAAAAATTCCGAAGGGCTTCGGGTTGGAATACGTTTTGTTTGAAGTGTTATCAGCATTTGGAACCGTCGGACTCAGTTTGGGATTGACGCCCAATCTGACTTTGATTGGGAAGATTGTAATCATGATGCTAATGTTTATTGGCCGGGTGGGGATCTTCACGTCACTCTACGCGCTTTCCAGACGTCAAGCTAGGGTGAACTTGATCCGTTATCCGGCAGAAAATATTTTGATTGGTTAGGTGGGCAACATGCGAAAAAGTTTTGCTGTATTTGGTCTAGGACGGTTTGGTGAGAGTGTTGTTCGGGCGCTTGCCGCAGCTCATCAGGATGTTTTGGCCGTTGATATTAACGAAGAACCAGTTAACGAGCTAATGGACGTGGCGACACAGACAATGATTGCTGATACCCGTGACGAGCAGGTGTTGCGTGATTTGAACGTCGATACGTTTGATTATGTGATTATTGGGATTGGCAATAATATGGAAGCCAGTATTCTGACGACGATGTTGAGCAAGGAGCAGGGGGCGAAAAAGGTCATCGCCAAGGCCGAAACTAGCGACCAGGGGCGGGTCCTTGAACGGGTCGGCGCTGACCAAGTCGTATTTCCGGAACGTGATATGGGTCAGGGCATTGCCCACCGCATCCTTTCCAACCATATTTTAAACTTTATTGACTTAAGTGATGAGTATACGTTGGCCGCAATCGAGATTACGGATCCGAACTTTGTTAATCAGAATCTGATCGATTTAAAGATCCGGCAACGTTTTGGTCTGACGGTAATTGCAATCAAACACGAGAAACACATTGATGTCTCGCCCAAGCCGACGGATATGATGGCCCTCCATGATGTGATTACTGTGGTTGGTCCAGTTAAGGGCGTTATTGCGTTAGATGAAGCGTTAAAAAAATAAATGAATTAATGATGTAAAAACATCAAGGACAACGGGCCTTGATGTTTTTTTGGTTACAAGGGTGACTGGGTATCCACGTTGTGGCCGGTTATCACCAGGCGTTTAATTAATATGGAAAGTTAATGAATCAAAACATAACCCACAGTTTCGATTGGTATACATGATAAACTATGGTTGGCGTCAGGGGAAGAGGACGGTGAAAGCGGAATCATAAAGTGATTAGTAAACTAATATGGTAGCAGGCGACTGGAAAAGCAGTCGATTGAGAAGGAGGAAGCAACATGCGAACTTTTAAATTAATGACCGGGTTGAGTGGTGGCGCAACTTTACTATCACTTGCGCTAATGCCCCTAGCGGCGTTAGCGGCCGGACCCGGAACAGCAAGCAACAATTTGACGACAGTTTCGTCTGGTTATGTTGCGGATAGCACGGGTAATGCGGAAGCGTTATCGAATGCACAATTTACGGTTATGCCCGGTGAATTAACGTTGGATGCTGTGCCAAATATCGCGTTAAGTTCGACCAACGTTAAGAATATTGCATCTGCTGCCACAACGTTAAATGCAACAAGTAGCAATACGTCGGGAGGCAGTGGCTATGATGGCAATGGTAGTGGCAATTTAAACGTTAGCGACTTTCGGGGAAATCATGCTGGCTGGACGTTGACAGTTGGGATGGGACCGTTTAGTTCGGGAGCGGCTAAAGTTGACTCGGCCACATTGAATTTGAATATGACCAAGGGTAACGCTGACAATGCTAATACTGCCGCGCCGACCGCATTGAGTTTGAATCAGAGCGAAGTGACAAACGGATGGGTCGCGAGCCCACAAACGTTATGGAATGCTGCTGCAGATAGTGGTGAAGGTTCAAATACAGCGACGACTGCCACGAGCAGTTCATTGCAAGTCGGTAAGCAGTCCAATATTTCTGCTGGAACTTACACAGCAACGCTTTACTGGACGCTTCAAAATGCACCAGCAGCTGCTGCAGCAACACCAAAAGCAGCTTCATAGGTTCAGCTGATCATCGCGCGTCGTTATTCAATGATTAAGTGAAGTGGGGGTGTTTAGAATGCGATGGAAACAAATCGGTCAGTGGTGGTTATTAGTGTTGGCATTGCTACTAGGCGGGCTTTTAGGGTCATTACCTGGTCAAGCGGCATCTAACACACCCGCATCGGGTTTTATTCTGACACCCCTACTGCCCAAGGATCAACTAGATAAGCAGGCGGGTTACTTTAATATGAAGGTCACGCCGGGAACGACGTCAACGTTCAGAGTCTCCGTCAGCAATCCTGGTAAATCAGCAATTACGTTGCAGGTAACACCGGTCAACGCAACGACCTCAGATGCAGGCAGCGTCGCGTACGTGCCGTCTAAGCGGCATGACCCATCTGCCACGACGACGTTTACTGACATGACGTCAAGTGGCGTCGTAGTTAAGTTAGCGGCTCATCAAGCGAAAACGGTGGCTTTTAAGACCACGATTCCCAAGTCTGGGTTCCAAGGGGAGGTGTTAGGTGGCCTCTTTGTCACCAATCCAACCGCCAATGCGGCCCGGCCAACGACGAGTCAAGGTTTTATGTTGAAGAATCGCTATGCAGAGGTTACAGCGGTGGCGCTTTGGTGTCAGCCGCAAGTGACGATTCCAGTTAAGTTAGTCCTCGATGAAGTCAAAGTGACGCCCACCAATGGGCAACCAGTACTCTTTGCCAAACTCCGTAATCTGACGCCGACACTTTTTGGACAACTCAAAATTCAAGCACGCGTTATTCAACGCACGACGGGAAAAACCGTTGCCACGCAGCAACTTAAATCAGGATCAATGGCACCGAATAGCTGGTTTAACTATCAAGTCGCGTTGGGCACGCAAAACTTAGCCGCAGGGAAGTACCGACTAAAATTGCATCTAACGAGCGGCCAGCGTGTCTGGGATTTCACCCGTGACTTTACCTTGACTGCAGAACGGGCGCAACAACATAATCATCATCTGGTTGGACCGCGTCAGGTCAACTGGTGGCTGTGGGGTGCAGTGGCACTAGTCATTCTCTTAGCACTTCTAATGGCGGCGTACTGGTTTGGCCAGCGGCGTTCGCGTAAGGAGTGAGGAACGATGAGAAAGTTGATCAAGGCTTGTGGCCTAATGGTGATAAGTATGCTGGTTGGTTTAGGTATCGTCACGAGTGCCTTAGCAGCCAAAACGGCGCCCCAATTGCCAAGCAGTCCACCGAGTTCCGTCTTAGGCTTGAATCTATCGGGCGGTTTTTCACAACAGCCAATCGATTCAAATGTGATTGGTGGCAACTCAGTAACGCTGTCGGTTCGGGCCCAGCGCAGTGCGCTTGAGGCGGCGACAAGTCTGTTGAGTGGTCGCAAGTACGTTTGGTGGGAATCGACGGATGAGGGGCAAACCTATCAGAAGATTGGCACTAATAGTCGAACCTATACTTTCAATGCGCCGCAAGTGACCAAAACAACGCATCTTTATTTTCAAGTCCAGTATGATTTCTCTGGTGTTGGGGCGTTTCCTGATTATTGGTCCAAAATCGCGAAAGTGACGGTCACGCCAGCCCGGGTGGTAACGACTGGCATCAAAGTGACGAGTGATGACGCGTGGCTCAATAATGCACAAACGACCATGGTACATGCAGCACTGACGCCGGAGGAAGCAACGGATCCAATTACTTGGAAGAGTAGTGACCCGTCACTTGCGGCAGTTGATGAATATGGGAATGTGACCGCAGCGGATGCCGCCACGGATAATTCCGGAAAAGCGGATGATCACGGAACTGTCACGATTACCGGAACCTCTAATGGTCTGAGTGATAGCGTCAAAATTTTGGTTGGAGCGTTACAAGATGTGACGGTCGTAGAAGGGACGCCGGCAACATTTACATTACCAGCATTGCCCGAGGGGGTGACTGTTAGCAATTGGTATCGTGTCAAGAATGGTAAGGCTACAGCCCTCAATGTCACGGATACGAGTTATACGGTCAAGGTACCGACCAATGCGGATGATGATGGAACGGCCTACTATGCGAGTCTAAGCTATCCGGTCAATGGCAAGCCACAGACGGTGACGACCAACGCCGCTTTGCTAACAGTTAAGAGTGGTGGGCGGTTATCATTGAGTGCCGTTCCTAATTTTAATTTTGGAACGTTAAACCTGCAGCGACTCGCACAAGGTACTGACTTGGCGACAGACCCGACGGCCGTCAAAGCTAATGACGGTTATGACGGTAATAATGACTATCGGTTGGCCGTGGTTGATGACCGGACTGTTGGGGCTGACTGGCAGTTAATGGCGAGTCTGAGTCCCTTTACTGCTGGAAATACAACAATCAAGACGGCTCGGTTAATGCTCAAAGACTCGACGGGAGTGCTCAATCAAACGATACCAACGGATGGTTCGACAACCAGCGTTTACCGGCAAACTGGTCATCAGAGTCAAACTTTTGATGTGGCACCTAGTTCATTACAGTTACCAGCAACACCATTGGCAACGCCTGGTGAGTATCAAAGCATTATTACTTGGACCTTGGCGATTGTGCCCGCTGCATAATAATTAGTGGTGGTAAGTAGTGTTTCAAAGCTACTTACCACTTTTTTGTTAAAGCAGGGTAATGCTGGAGTTGAACTTGGTTCGGCTGATTTAGTTTACATAATTATATTTTTATTAAGTAGATTGGAAAAACGACGATTTACTCTTACGGCTGAGTAGTACGGTGAATAACAGCCATTGGCAGTATGGCGTAGCAGTTGCATACTTAGTGGCTAAAAGATACCATGCCCGGTCAACTGATCGCGTTTATCAAATAATAGCGTGATGATCGTTAAAATTCGTGAACAGATTTTGAAAATCAGTCTGAAAACTGTCATAATATAGAACGTAAGACGTGTTGCGAGCGTGACGAAGTATCACGACCATCCGCCACGTCATTTGAAGTATTAACAGGGTTGGCCTAACGGCGATTGACGATGAGTTGCAATGATACTGCTGAATCATCGCAACCGTTATTCAGTTTGGAGGGGCCATTGCTCGAAAATAAGATCAAATCAAGACACTAGAGTAAGGAAGTAAGCAATTGACAAAACTATTATTTGTTCGCCATGGGAAAACAGAGTGGAATCTTGAGGGACGCTATCAAGGCTCTCAGGGAGATTCACCATTATTACCGACTAGTTATCAAGAAATTCATGAATTGGCAGCGGCGCTCCAGGATATTCGGTTTAGTCATATCTATGTCAGTCCGTTAAAACGGGCGCGTGATACAGCGATGACACTACGTAATGATTTGACACAATCAGAGTTACCCATAACGGTACTGAGTCGTTTACGGGAGTTCAATCTCGGTAAGATGGAAGGAATGGCCTTCACGGATGTTGAAGCTACGTATCCGGCCGAATTCGACGCGTTTCGAAATCATCCGGATCAGTATGACCCGACAGCGATTCAGGGGGAGAGCTTTCAACAACTGCTGAAGCGGATGACTCCCGCTATTAAGCAAATTGTTCAAGCAAATCCACGTCGCGATGACAATGTTTTGATCGTTAGTCATGGTGCGGCCTTGAATGCCTTGGTCAACTCATTACTGGGAGCGACACTGGCGACGTTACGGCAACGGGGTGGCTTGTCGAATACGTCAACAACAATTTTAGAGACGCGTGACCGTGGTCAACATTTTAAGCTATTAGATTGGAATGACACCTCATACCTATCACGGCGGCCCGATGCAACTGATACGATTTAATATAGAAGGAAGTGGTTCGGATGGCAAAAACATCACGTCCTAGTAAAGCTAAACAGCAAGCACTAGTCCATCAACTCATTGGCAAGATTGATGCACAGCCCGAGGACTACCATGCTTATTATGAACTAGTGGTATTATTAACGGCTGGTCAAGATTTTGAACAGGCAGAGGCGTTAGCAATGAAGGCGTTGGGAAAGTTTGACCACCAACAACCCGCAGCCGACTACCTGCGTTATGCGTTGGGAAATGTCTATTATCAAGCTCAAACTTATGACAAAGCGTTACCATATTATCAACAAATTACGGATGATCAACTAAAACAGGATGCTTATTTAATGAGTGCACAAGCTTTAATGGCCCAACACGATTACCAACATGCCCTGGTCTGGGCCATTACGGCTCAAGAGGCACGTCCACAACAACTTGACGCTAATTTGTTAGTAGCAGACATATTACTTGCATTAGGCAATAATCAGCAAGCATCGGATTACTATCAACGCGCATATAAGATTGATTCGCAATCTGGGCGAGCTGCTTTTAACCTTGGACTGACCGCAATGGTACTGGGAAAACCGTATGCCACCTGGTTTGAACGCGCGCAGAAATTGGACAGTCAATATTTTAAAAGTCATCAGCAACAGCTAACGGATATTGAAAAAATGTTAGCCGCACAAGCAGATAATCAAAATCACTAATTTAGGAGGATTTCCGTGACGGACGAACAAGCACATTTATTTTCCGACGATATTGGTCGGGAACCGGTCACACACTTTATCGTCGGTAAAGTCGCTGCCGTTTTTTTTAGCAGTGCCGATAGTTTTTATAAAGTCTTATTAGTCAAAGTAACTGAACAGAACATTGATTGGTCGGAAGATGAGATCGTTGTTACTGGAAATTTTGCGGATATTCAGGAGGAGACAACGTATCGTTTTACCGGTAAAACGGTCACGCATCCCAAATACGGGGTTCAGTTTCAAGCGGATAATTATCAAAATGAAACGCCCACGACACGCGCAGGCTTAATTGCCTATCTATCTGGTAGTGATTTTCCTGGGTTGGGTAAGCGGACCGCTGAGCGAATCGTCGATACTTTGGGCGAAGACGCCATTGATCAAATTTTAGCTGATCCGAAGGTTTTAAAACCAATCGGACTTCGGGCCAGCGTTCAGACGACTTTGATCGACACGCTCACGGTCAATAACGGTTTGGAGCAAACTATCATCGGACTTAATGCGTACGGTTTTGGGAGTCGGTTAGCTGCGGCCATCTATGCACGCTATCAAGGTGACACTTTGGCTAAGATTCAAGAGAATCCGTACTGTTTGGTTGAGGATATCAAAGGCGTCGGGTTCAAAAAAGCGGATCAAATTGCGGCCCAACTTAAAATTGATCCCCAAGCGGATGACCGGTTAAAGGCGGCCCTATTGACTGAGATTAATGAGCTGTGCGTGGAAAACGGTGATACGTATACCACGGCTCAACCGTTGCTGAATCAAACGTTGCAACTACTTGAGAATGCTCGCAATGTTCAAATTGATCCTTCGAAACTGGCTGATCAGTTGGTCGTCTTGGCGAAGGAAAATAAAATCGTGGGTGACGAGAATCGTATCTACTTGCGCGGCCTCTATGAAGCCGAGTGGCGCGTTGCGGAACATTTACAACGGTTGTTAGCCGCCGATAATGATGAAAAATTGTCTGAACGTGCCGTGGATCATGCTATCGAGCATGTCGGTCGAGCTAGCAACATTACTTATGATGAATCACAAACCGAAGCACTAAAAGCGGCGATTACGGCGCCTGTTTTTCTACTAACTGGGGGACCGGGGACTGGTAAAACGACCATTATCCGTGGCTTAGTCGCGCTCTATGCGGAATTACACGACGTTGCACTAGATATCAATCAGTATAAGGATAAGCCTTTTCCAATCCTGCTGGCGGCACCGACTGGACGGGCAGCCAAGCGGATGGCTGAAACGACTGGGCTCCCAGCTAGTACTATTCATCGGTTGCTTGGGTTGACGGGGCGTGAAGATGGTCCCGAGGAGCCTAGTAAGGAATTAGATGGGGGCCTCCTGATTATTGACGAAATGTCGATGGTTGACACGGTACTGTTTCAGCAGTTACTGACGGCGATTCCAAGTCACATGCAAGTCATTCTTGTTGGCGATAAGGATCAACTGCCATCGGTAGGAGCCGGGCAAGTGTTTCATGATTTATTGCAGTTTAGTGAACTGCCCCAAATTGAGTTAACGACAATCTACCGGCAGGGCAATGATTCCAGTATTATTCCGTTGGCCCACGCCATCAAAGATGGTCATTTACCGGCCGATTTTGCCGTCAACCAACCGGATCGCTCATTTATTGCCTGCAACGCTTATCAAGTCAATCACATTGTTGAACAAGTTGTGGCACGTGCCAAGGCGAAGGGCTTCAGTGCTGAGGAGGTCCAAATTCTGGCCCCGATGTATCGCGGCACTGCCGGGATCGATCAGCTGAATACCACGGTTCAGAAAATCTTTAATCCGTTGAAGAGTGCCCATCAGAAGCATCTAACGTATAACGGTCAAGATTTTCGGGTCGGTGATAAGGTCCTGCACCTCGTTAATTCACCCGAGGATAATGTTTTTAATGGCGACATTGGTAAAATCGTCGGTATCGATCTGGCAAATGATTCTCACAATGAATCGAAGAAAGACCAGATCACGATTGCCTTTGATCAAAATGAAGTGACTTATCAACGCAATGAATGGAATCGATTGACATTAGCGTACAGTATGTCGATCCACAAGTCTCAAGGGAGCCAGTTTAAAATGGTGATTCTGCCACTGGTACCACAATTTGCACGGATGCTACAACGCAATCTACTGTATACTGCCGTGACACGTGCTGAACAAATGCTGATCCTGTTAGGTGATAGTCAATCATTTGAGCGGAGCGTTACCAATGAATCGGTTAATCGCCAAACCACACTGACGAAACGGTTACAACAAGTCTTTGGCGGGGATACCGTATCCGATGAAACGGCCACTATTGCGACTACTGACCAAGCAGAGGCAATGCCAGCCAGCGAAAAAGCGACGGCGGTTAAGAAAGTTGCTTCTGACGAGGAGTCGGCCACTGAAAAAACTCAGGAACCGAGTTCCCAGTCTGCTGGACCAACAATTTTGACCCCAGCGCTAGTCAGCGCTGGCCGAATCGATCCGATGATTGGCATGAATGGTATCACGCCAGCTAATTTCATGCCGCAAGTAGCTAATTGATAATTAATTGGTTATTGCAACTGAAATTACGGTGAACGACACATTGTCGGCGACGCTCATTATGCAAGAAAATTTGCTTGTGTGCGGTTTTTAGCCGTGGTTACTGCTATAATCAAAGTAGCAAAATCATCAAACAACTTTTATGGAGGTCGTTATGTCAACAGATCAATCTTATGCCAAACTGAAACTGTTTGCCCTGAATTCGAACCTACCGTTAGCCGAAAAAATTGCGCAGCGGGTCGGAATTCCACTCGGCAAAAGTTCCGTAAAGCGGTTTAGTGATGGTGAAATTCAGATCAACATCGAAGAAAGTATTCGTGGGGCGGAAGTTTTCGTCATTCAATCTATTTCGGAACCGGTCAATGATACAATATTAGAATTATTGATCATGATCGATGCCTTAAGACGTGCTAGTGCCAGTCAGATTAACGTGGTTATTCCTTATTACGGGTACTCACGTCAAGATCGCAAAGCGCGTTCACGTGAGCCCATTACTGCGAAATTAATTGCAACGTTATTGGAAAAGGACCGGGCCAGTCGAGTCTTGACGGTCGATTTGCACGCCGCACAGATTCAAGGATTCTTTGATATTCCGGTTGATCATTTATTTGCGGCCCCACTCTTGGCAAGTTATTTTAAAGATCGCGGCATTACCGATAATCTCGTCGTCGTGTCACCAGATCATGCCGGTGTTTCGCGGGCACGTAAGATGGCAGAACTATTGGGGGCCCCAATTGCGATTATTGATAATCGACACCCAGATGATGATGACCTAGTGCCAAGTAGTATTATTGGTGATGTGAAAGGGCGCGTCGCCATTGTGATCGATGATATGATTGATACGGGAACTCGGTTCGATGTCTCGGCAGATGCTTTAGCACAAGCGGGAGCAGCGACCGTATACGGCTGTGCGACTCACGCAATCTTTTCACAGGATGCAGTGGCTAAATTACAGGCTTCCAAGTTCGAGAAAGTCATCGTGACGGATACGATTCAGATCCCAGCGGATAAACAATTTGATAAGTTGGTGCAACTTTCGGTTGGTCCATTATTGGGTGATGCAATCAAATTAGTACATGAACAGCAACCAGTTGATCGGTTGTTTGATCCTCGCATCTAGCTCGCAACTTTAAGCACATTAACCTACAAAAAGGTTAATGTGCTTTTTGGTTGGTTTACTGAATAGCGTAACTCGTCCAAACAGTGCAACTAATTACTTGAAGTAATCAAAAGATAACATTCCGTTTATATGCATAAACGTTGCTATAACAGCCAAATGCGCCGCTTTGGTATTGGCAAACGTTTTTCAAAATAACCGGACTGTTTTGTAAAAAAACGAGCGATTCTAGTTTGTATTTTGGTAAATTGTGCTACAATAAAATTATGATTTGTAAAAGCAGGTTAAGAATTTCTTAATCTTCAGTCACAAGACGATTTTGTTACTGTTAATTTGAGTTCAAAAACTAAGGAGTGAATTAAATGTCACAAGCACATACAACGGGCAAGGTCCTAGCCAGTACGGTTGGTGCCGTTGGTTTATTGCTTGCTACAGGCCAAGCTGCCAATGCTGCCTCAATCACTGTAAAAGCAAACGATACAGTTTGGGGCCTCGCTCAACAACACGGTGTTTCCGTGCAGAGTATTGAAAAACTTAACCAGATTAAAGCATCTGATGGTAATATCGATTTAATTTATGTTGGTCAAAACTTACAAATTGGTGGATCCGCAACTAAGACCGCCACGACTAAGTCAGCAACTAAGAAAGCCGCTACTAAGGGTACATATACCGTTAAAGCGGGTGACACTCTTTGGGCGCTTGCTGATAAGTACAACACTTCTGTTCACGCTCTCCAGACGTTAAATGGTCTTTCTGGCGATTTAATTGTGGTGGGTCAGAACATTCAAGTGCCAGGAGCAACGACCAAGACGACCGCTAAGACGAGTCAAAAAACAACCATGTCAGCTACTAGTGCAGCGTCAACTACGAGTACGACTGCCAAGGCCACGACGGCTGTTAGTGCGAGTTCCACCTCAAGTACAAGTGCGAGTTCGGTTTCAAGTGTGAGTGCAAGCGTTGTAAGTAGCACCAGTGCAGCAAGTCAGGATGCTGTCAGTGCGAACTCAGCAAGCAGTACTAGCACGTCAACGATATCATCATCGACCGGCTCTGTTGCTTCATCAACGGCTACGACCTCAAATGCACCGGTCAAAGCAGTCGCAACGAGTGCAGCCGTATCAGCAAGTAGTGCTAGTTCTTCGACTGCTACCAGTCAGTCGAAGAGTGTTGCAGCGAGTGCCTCAGTAACGAGTAGCGCGTCCTCATCAGCTGCTAGTTCAACAACGACTAGTCAAAGTACCGCTTCAACTGCGAGTGCAACTAGTAGTAGCAGTACGACTGCTACTAGCACGGCTAGTCAAGCATCAAGTACAGCTGCTAGTGCAGCATCAACTACGAGTACAGCGAGCCAGAGTAGCTCGGCAGCGACTAGTTCAAGCACGACCAGTCAGAGTAGTTCTTCAGCAGCCACTAGCAGTGCAAGCAATACCGCAAGTAGTACCGCAACGACTAATAGTAGCAGTACCACTACTAGTTCAACGAGTGATTTAGCTACTGGTTCTGTAACCGGCCTTGCGCTGAAGTTGGCTAGTGCCAACATCCCTTATGTTTGGGGTGGTGCGAGTCTTTCGGGAATGGATTGTTCTGGTTTAGTTTCCTATGTTTACCAACATGCAGCTGGGATTACCTTGCCACATAGTACGGTTGCACAGGAATCTTATGTGACGACGCATTCCGTTGCGGATGCTCAACCTGGAGATATTTTATTCTGGGGTAGTCGTGGTAGCACTTATCACGATGCCATCTATATTGGAAATAATCAATACGTTGCGGCTCCAACTGAAGGCCAAAACGTTCAAGTTCAGACAATCAGTTCTTACTTCATGCCAAGTTTTGCAGGTACGGTTAAGTAAGCCGATTTTAATTGCAAATACCCCTAACACGATATTGTTAAGTGTTAGGGGTATTTTTATTTAAATTTTTTTGAATTTTATGATTTAAACTTACCAATAATTGTGGTATATTATGTTTGTCGTTTTTCAATTCGAAAAATTGGACCATCTATTGTGATAAGGAAGTGCTATCAGTGAGTAATCGTTTTGAGATTCTGGAAGAATATCAAGAGGCTAATACCGAACTCGATCATTTAAGGACGCTAGCCGTTCGGCAACAGGATCGCTCACGGGTTGTGACCATTTATCCGCATTTGAAAGAACGGGTGAGTCACTTATCTCGTAAATGTGAACAACTTGACATGCTTCTGGAAGCAATCAACGCTTCTGAGGACTAAGATTAATCAAGACTGACTGTGTGACCATATTGAGATGGTCAGCAGTCTTTTTTATTAGCCGAGTGGGTGGGGAGTCAATTAAGTGGTCATTAGCATTGCTGGCCGGTAAGTGGATGGCGCTCAAGTAGTATGAATTGCCAATCTTGGTCCTATAAAAAAGTCGTTGCGAGCATCTTCGCAACGACTTTTTATCGCTAATTTGTATTGTTTTAGCAGTAGAGTTAGTGGTGGTCATGGATACTAGTGTCGATCCAGAATGGGTAGGGATGGGTGGACAAGTAGAGGTCGTAATTACGATTCCCAATAATTTGACCATCCATCTGACCAATTTCAACAGAGTTAACCAACAAGTGCAAGTTAGCGTTGCGATAATGGTGAACGAAACGCGACTTAAGATGACGGCCACCCAGTAGCAGTAAGACGAACAACCAGAGGATAATCCACCAGTGAGGCTCTTCGACAACGATCAATTCGAGCTGATCATCGTGCAGATTAGCCTGAGGCAGAATTTTAACTCCGCCACCAAAGTATGGAATGTTCGAGACTGTACAAAGGAAAGCCCGCTTATAATAGTCTCGCTTCCGGTTAACGTGTACGGTTAGCGGGAAGCCTTCCTGTTGGGAATATGCGGCCAGCATGTTACTGAGATAAGCCCAACGACCCAGACGGCCCTTCTTTTTGCTACGGTTTGTGTCATCAACGATTTGAGCGTCAAATCCTAAACCAACGTTGTTGACGAAATACCGGTGTTCGTTTTTCAAGGTTTCATGGAAATAACCAACATTTAACGAACGGGGCCGCATATTGTTGAGTACTTGTGCAAGTGCAATTGCTGGATCAGTCGCCATACCCAGACCGCGAGCAAAGTCGTTGCCCGAACCTCCAGGAATGTAGGCGAGCGGGATCGGTTCAGCTTGTGGGACCTGCATAATACCATTCAAGGCCTCGTTCAGTGTGCCATCACCACCAATGACCAGAATGACCGGGGTCACGTTTGGTCGTCGTTGAATGGTTTTAACGTACTCATTTGCGAGCCGAATTGTGTGGCCGGCATATTCAGAAATTCGATATTCAAATCGAATCTGTCGTTGTTCTAGAATCGGCTTGACGGTTTCCCAAACGACCTTACCGTGACCAGATCCTGCCAGTTCATTAATAATAATGTAGTATTCAGCAATCAAAATTACACCTCATATCAGTCTTACACCATAAAAAACCGGAACGAGATCGTTCCGGCAAGTAGTTAGTTCATAATCAACATTGGCAGAATCATTGGGTGCCGTTCAGTCTTATCAAATAAGAAACTCTGCAGGTCGTCAATAATCGCATTGCGGATAGTCGCTTCGGTTGCTTTATCCGACTTCATTTTGCGCCGGATCGTACGGAAGACATGCCGCCGGGCTTCGTTAATTAGATCGCCAGACTCGCGCATGTAGACAAAACCACGTGACAGAATATCTGGACCAGCTTGGATCTCTTTTTTGTTCAAATTGATGGTAGCAACGACAACAACCAAACCTTCTTCCGAAAGCACTTGGCGGTCGCGTAACACAACGTTACCAATATCGCCGATTCCAGAACCATCAACATAGACATCGCCAGCACCAAAGTGACCGGCAACCCGGGCAGAATCCTTCGTAAAGGCAAGCACATCACCATTTTCAAGGATAAAACTATGGTCTAGTGGCACACCACATTGTTCGGCCAGTTCGGTGTGAATCTTCAACATTCGATATTCACCGTGAATCGGCATAAAGAACTTTGGTTTCATCAGCCGTAGCATCAGTTTCTGTTCTTCCTGACCACCATGACCAGATGTATGAATGTTATTGACTTTACCATGAATGACATTCGCACCGGCTTCTTCGAGTTCGTTGATTACGTGGTTAACACTTAACGTATTACCAGGAATCGGTGAACTTGAAAAGATCACGGTGTCGCCAGGTTCAATAGAAATCTGGCGATGAGTACCGTTGGCAATTCGCGAGAGCGCCGCCATTGGTTCACCCTGGGAACCAGTACATAGAATCATGACTTTATTGGCGGGGAGGGAGCGTAAATCGTTAGCATCAACGATGGCTTCGTCAGGGATGTTTAAATAGCCTAATTCACGTCCGTTGACGATAGCTGCTTCCATACTACGCCCAAATACCGCGATTTTACGATGATGTTCAAGGGCGACTTGCGCTGCCTCTTGAATCCGCGAGATGTTAGAAGCAAAGGTAGCAAAGATGATTCGACCTTCAACTTGTTCAAAAATGTGGCGAATTGATTGCGCCACCCACCGTTCAGATTTCGTCCAGATTGGCCGTTCGGCGTTAGTACTGTCTGACATTAGCGCCAAGACACCACGTTCACCGAGATGCGCCATCTTTTGAAGGTTCGGCGGCTGGTTAGTAATTGGTGTCAGATCGAACTTATAGTCTCCGGTTTCTACAATCGTGCCAGGTGGTGTTTGAACGGCGATTCCCAGTGTATCAGGAATTGAATGGGTCGTTCTGAAGAACGAGACACGCGTCTTACGGAACTTGAGCACCGTATCTTCATTGATCTCGTGTAATTCAGTTGTTTTTAATAACCCGTGTTCCTCTAACTTACCCTTAATCAAGGCTAAGGCTAGGGGGCCGGCATAGATTGGCACGTTGATCTGTTTTAATAGGAATGGAATCCCACCGATATGATCTTCATGACCGTGCGTAATCACTAAAGCTTTTATTTTTTGCTGATTTGCAACTAGATAAGAATAGTCTGGAATAACGTAATCAATTCCGAGAAGTTCATCTTCAGGGAATTTAATTCCGGCATCAATCAGAATAATCTCATCTTGAAATTGGATACCATAGGTATTTTTCCCAATTTCTCCCAAACCGCCGACTGCAAAAACAGCGGTTTCGTTATTTTTGACGTTTAACCGTTTCATTTATTGAACTCCGTTAGGTGATACTCTGGATTTTTTTGTTCGTAATCCAAGAAGTTACCTTCTAACGGTTCGATAAATTCGATGTTGTGATCTGTATTATCTTCCACTAAGGTCCGTGCCGCTACTTCGGTCTCAGCTTCGAGATACAAAGATTGGGTCGTTTCCCGTTGTGGGTTCCGTTCTTTGGTTTCTTGGTAATATACTTTGTAAATCATGCGTAAAACTCCTTAATATAAACAAGATTTATTTAGATACTAAGTAATCTAAATAGATAGCAAAAATAAAAGTTTGATCCGTACACCAGGTTGTGTAAACACAACAATTATCTTACATTTTAGCATAATTTGAGATGGGTGTATACAATGTTAACTTTCTTCAAAAATAGAGCGGTTAAAAGAATTTTTTTTGATGAAACATGCTATGCTAAACATAAGTAATAAAATGAAAAATTCCTAAAATTGTGAATCATTATACAAAAAAAGAATTGAGGGTTGAGCATGCAGAGTTGGTTAACAATCATTGGTGGGGTACTAATGGCAATCGTCGTTTATGAATTGCTGCGACGGCAAGTGCTGAAGCGTGCGGCGTTGAAGATTCGGCGGGCTGGCCAACGAACGGTTGATAGTGCGATGGTAGCAGCATTCAAAGTGCTCGCAAATGCGATGACGATTCAAGAGGTTGCGGGGGCGATTCATTCGGTGCCCGTCGCAGACGTCTGGGGGCGTGGTGTGATGGCCTTTGAGTACGTGCTAGATGCACCAGGCATGGTCACGGCCGATTTGCCAGAAGTTCGGCGATTATTCAATAACGAATTGCAAGCGTACGCAATTCACAATCAGGTGGTTGCTTTTCGGGAAGCTGGACCAGCGTTACGAGTGACTGATGCGTGGCTGCGCAGCGGACAGCTCCACTTAGATATTGCCTATTTGATGAATGAGGCCACTTTAGAGTATTTGGAAGATTTACGTCGGTTGAATTCGAGTGCACCAAAAAAGCAGTCCTGAACATTTCAGGACTGCTTTTTTAAATGACTTTAAGAAATTAGAACTAAATCATCATCAGCGGCAAATGGATTGTCGCCATTGATATGGTCGTAGAATAAAATACCATGAAGATGATCAATTTCATGTTGACAAACAATGGCCGGATAATTCTTGAGACGAATCTTTTTCTCTTCACCAGCCATATTATAGTAGCGTAACGTAATCCGATCGTGTCGAATAACGTAGCCAGCAATATCACGGTCGACGGATAAACAACCTTCACCTTCAGTTAAGGCGCCGGGTTGGACGGAGTGACTGATGATCACGGGATTGATAATGACGTCTTTAAAGACCGGTTCATCATCTTCATTTTCACTCGGAACAAGGACAGCAGCCATCTGTTCCGAAACGTCGACTTGCGGTGCAGCTAAACCAACACCGGCACGCAGTCCGTATTTTTTAGCCAATTCGGGATCCTGGCTGTTTTCTAAGTATTCCATCATGTCATTGGCCAACTTCTGATCAGCTTCACTCAACGGAAATTTAACTTGCTTTGCTTCCACGCGTAACGTGTGATTACCTTCGCGGATAATGTCGCGCATTTTAATCAATTCCAATTACCTCCAAAATTAAGATCGCGCAGTTTACACTTAATATCTAGTTTATCATAAGCCTACGCCAAAAAGTAGCGCCCGTTATGAAAAAGATGAAAACAGAATTAAGTACAAATTAAATAGTTCACAATCATTTGGACAGAAAAAGCCGGCTTTTCGCTCTTTGGAAGGGCTTGCAAAAGATGAAACGCAATGGTAAATTAGACTTGTAATTATGAAAACGATTACGAACGCGGTGCGATGCACAACGTTTGTACGTTCATGAAAGGGATGTGTCATTTATGGACAACGAAAAACCAATTGTTGATTTTGGTGCGATCCGCGATGCACTTGGGAAAGACTTTGAGCCCGTGCAAGTATTGGATGGTCAAGCTAAAGTAATTAAACCAGAAATTGTCTCTAAATATTCAAACGAACAACTCGTTGAATTCTTTAAATTAATGTTATGGGAACGGACGTTACATCAACGTTCTAACGCTTTGACACGGCAAGGACGCTTAGGATTCTATGCGCCGACTGAGGGCCAAGAAGCCAGTGAGATGGGGAGTAACGCCGCGATGAAGAAAACCGACGTTTTAATGCCTGCTTATCGTGATATTCCACAATTGATTCAACACGGACTACCTGTTTACAAAGCGTTCCTGTGGTCTCGTGGTCATGTCTTGGGTAACGAATATCCAGAAGACTTCCATGCAATGCCACCACAGATTATTATCGGCGCTCAATACGTACAAGCTGCCGGTGTGGCTTTAGGGATTAAAAAGAACGGTACCGAAGACAAAGTTGCCTACACTTATACTGGTGATGGTGGGACTTCGCAAGGTGACTTCTATGAAGGTATGAACTTTGCCGGAGCCTTCGAAGCACCGGCCGTCTTCATTGTTCAAAACAATGGTTATGCCATTTCAGTACCACGGCGCAAGCAAACAGCTGCGAAGACGTTGGCTCAAAAAGCAGTTGCTGCCGGTATTCCAAGTGTTCAGGTCGATGGGATGGACTTCCTAGCTGTTTATGAAGTAACAAAGGCCGCCCGGGAATACGCTGCTGCTGGCAACGGTCCTGTCATGATTGAAACGCTGACATACCGGTTTGGCCCGCATACGAATGCTGGGGATGATCCTAAGCGTTACCGGACTAAGGACGAAGAACAACCTTGGTTCGATAATGATCCATTGATTCGTTACCGTAAGTACTTGACTGATCAAGGTGTTTGGTCAGAAGATCAAGAAAACGAATACGTTGAACAAGTTAAAGAAGATATCAAGGCTGCTGTTAAACAAGCAGATGAAGCACCAAAGCAAAAAATGACCGAATTCTTGGGGAATGTTTTTGAGGAACAACCACAAAACATTCAACAACAAATTACGGAATTCCAAGCAAAGGAGTCGAAGTAACATGTCAAAGAAAACGTATATTCAAGCGATCACCGATGCACTTCGATTAGAACTCGGGTCAGACGAAAAGACCTTAGTTTTTGGTGAAGATGTTGGTAAAAACGGTGGGGTCTTCCGGGCAACTGATGGCCTGCAAGCCGAATTTGGTGAAGATCGTGTTTTTGACACTCCTTTAGCAGAATCCGGTATTGGCGGTTTATCAATTGGGCTGGCATTGGAAGGTTTCCGGCCAATCCCTGAAATTCAATTCCTTGGATTCATTTTTGAAACTTTGGATTCAATTGCTGGTCAAATGTCACGGGAACGTTTCCGGACAGGTGGCACTCGGCATATGCCGATTACCATTCGATCACCATATGGTGGTGGAACGCATACACCAGAAATGCACGCGGACTCATTAGAAGGCTATTTAGCTCAAATTCCTGGTTTGCGGGTCGTGACGCCATCTAATCCTTACGATGCCAAGGGGCTATTAATTTCTTCTATTCGGAATAACGATCCAGTTTTCTTCCTTGAAAACTTGAAGTTATACCGGTCAATGAAGGCGGATATTCCGGATGAAGCTTATACCGTTCCGTTAGATAAAGCAAACGTGGTTCGTGAAGGTACTGATATTTCCTTGATTGCTTACAGTGCACAAGTTAACCAGTCACTGAAGGTTGCGGAAAAGCTCGAAAAAGAAGAAATCTCCGTTGAAGTTGTTGACTTACGGACCTTGTCACCTTTAGATGAAGAAACAATTCTCAAGTCTGTTCAAAAGACTGGTCGGGCCGTTGCGATTCAAGAAGCACAACGACAGGCTGGGATTGCTGCGAACGTTGCTTCACTGATTGCTGAAAAAGGTGCGCTTTATCTCAGTGCCCCAGTTGGCCGGGTGTACGCACCAGATACGGTCTACCCATTCGGATTAGCAGAAGACGATTGGTTACCAGCTGAAGATGAAATTGAGGCAAAAACCCGCGAAATCTTGAACTATTAATCAAGACGCGGCATCGAAAAACAGTCACCTGAGACTGTCATGAAAGGAAGTTATCCAATGGCTTACGAGTTTAAATTACCAGAGCTTGGTGAAGGTCTTGAAGAAGGCGAAATTGCATCATGGCTCGTAAAACCTGGTGATGAAGTCAAAGAAGACGATTCTCTAGTTGAAATTCAAAATGATAAATCGGTGGAAGAATTACCATCGCCAGTAAGTGGTAAAGTTATTGATATTTTAGTTCCAGAAGGTGAAACGGCTAAAATTGGTGATGTGATCGTCACGATTGACGATGGTTCTGGCGACGCTGCGCCAGCGGCTAAGGCTGAAACACCAGCGGCTACTAAGACGGAAGCCCCGGCAAGTGAAGCAGCTGAAACTCCCGCTGCAACATCAGCACAACCGACTGGAACCCCGGCTGCGGGCAATCCTAATAAACGGGTCTTGGCAATGCCATCAGTGCGCCAGTACGCACGTGATAAGGACATTGACATCACGTTAGTTACGCCAACTGGTGCCCATGGTCAGATCACAAAGCAAGATATTGACAATTACACGGGTGCGCCAGCGGCAACGGGTGCTAAACCGGCAGCTACGCCAGCGACAACGGCTCCGGCTGCAAGTGAAGCACCAGCACCAACACCAGTTAAACCATATGTTTCTGACACACCTGAATTAGAGACGCGTGAAAAGATGACGCCAATTCGGAAGGCAATCTCTAAGGCTATGGTGAACAGTAAACACACCGCGCCACATGTTACTTTATTTGATGAAGTTGAAGTGAGTGCGTTGATGGCACACCGGAAGAAGTACAAGCAAGTTGCTTTGGATCGCGACATCCATCTTACCTTCTTACCATACTTCGTGAAAGCTTTGGTTGCGGTTTTACAACAATTCCCAGAATTGAACGCGTCGATCGATGATGCAAACAAGGAAATTGTTTACAAACACTACTTCAATATTGGGGTAGCTACCGATACTGACCGTGGATTGTTAGTGCCAAATATTAAGCACGCTGAAGGTAAGGGCTTGTTTGCAATTGCCAAAGAAATTACTGACAATACGCAAAAAGCTTACGATGGCAAGTTAAAGGCCAGTGAAATGAGTGGTGGGTCTATTACTATTAGTAATATTGGCTCAATTGGTGGCGGCTGGTTTACCCCAGTTATCAACCAACCGGAAGTTGCCATTTTAGGTGTTGGGCGTATCGGTAAGGAACCTTACGTCAATGACGATGGTGAAATCGTTGTTGGTAAGATGCAGAAGTTGTCCTTGAGTTTTGATCACCGTCTGATTGATGGTGCAACAGCACAACGGGCAATGAACTTATTGAAGCAATTGTTACATGATCCAGAATTACTTTTGATGGAAGGATGAGGTCAGAATGGTTGTAGGAGATTTTGCTGAAGAACGCGATACAATGATCATCGGCGCGGGCCCTGGGGGTTACGTCGCTGCGATTCGGGCCGCGGAACTCGGCCAAAAAGTCACCGTGGTGGAAAAGGAATATATCGGTGGTGTCTGCCTTAACGTTGGTTGTATTCCATCAAAAGCTTTGATCAGTGCTGGTCATCGGCTACAAGAAGCCAAGGACAGTAAGATCTTTGGTATTAAAAATATTCAGGATCCGGTGTTGGATTTTAAAGTGACCCAGGACTGGAAAGACCATCAAGTTGTTGATCGGTTGACTGGTGGCGTTGAAATGCTGCTCAAGAAGCATAAGGTGGAAGTGGTCCGTGGGGAAGCCTATATGCATGATAATCATACCTTACGGGTGATGAATGGTGACCATACTGGTCAGACTTATAAATTCAAACATTTGATCATCGCAACTGGTTCACGGCCAGTTGAAATTCCGGGCTTCAAGTTCAGTGGTCGGGTCGTTGACTCGACGGGTGGCTTGAATTTGCCCGAAGTGCCTAAAGAATTAGTGGTTATCGGTGGTGGGTACATTGGTTCTGAGTTGGCTGGTGCCTATGCCAACCTCGGTGCTCACGTGACGATTCTTGAAGGGACACCGCAAATCTTACCTAACTTCGAAAAAGATATGGTCAAGCTTGTCTTGAACAGCTTTAAGAAGAAGGGGGTTGATGTCATTACTAATGCGATGGCTAAAAACTCCGAACAAGATGATAGTGGCGTTACGGTTACCTACGCTGTCGACGGGAAAGAAACTGAGATTCATGCTGACTATGTTATGGTCACGGTTGGTCGGCGGCCTAATACTGACGACATGGGCTTGGAATACACTGACGTCAAGTTAACGAAGCGCGGCTTGATCGAAGTTGATGAACAGGGGCGGACGGCCGCTGAGGATATTTTCGCAATCGGAGATATTGTCGCCGGTGCTGCGCTGGCACACAAAGCTTTTGCTGAAGCCAAAGTTGCTGCTGGTGCAATCAGTGGCAAGAAGACGGCGAACGACTACGTTTCAATTCCGGCAGTTTGCTTTACTGATCCAGAATTGGCAACAGTTGGCATGACGAAGGCTGAAGCTGAAGAAGCCGGCTTGCAGGTGAAGACGTCGAAGTTCCCATTTGCTGGTAATGGTCGTGCAATCTCGTTGAACGCCATGGACGGCTTCTTCCGTCTTGTCAGTACGAAGGACGAAGGCACCATTGTCGGCGCCCAAATTTCCGGACCAGGTGCCAGTGATTTGATTTCTGAATTAAGCGTTGCGGTCAATGGTGGGATGAATGTCGAAGACCTTGCTTTGACGATTCATCCACACCCGACCCTAGGTGAAGTAGTTCAAGAAGCGGCGGATGAAGCGATGGGTTACCCAACGCACATCTAAAGCGGATGATGGCTTAATAAAAGTTTGAGGCGTGAGTCTCAAACTTTTATTTTACATAGGATGTTGCAGCCAGTATGGATTACCGAAGTACCAGTCAAGATAGTCACGTAAAAACGTAACTTAACGCGCTGTCAGGCGCAATGAAGGTCAGTCTTGTTAATCATTACTCAGCTGATCCGTAAGTGACGCCTTTGAACCTGATGCGGATGTTGTTATTCAAATTGCTAACTTTTTAGCATGTAGTGGTCTATATTAATAACATATCAAAATGTGTTTGCTTCGGGGGGAAGTGGACCAATTGGTTACGCAAAAATGTTACAAAAGAGTAAGCTTTTTATTAACATTTACTTGAATTCATTGACAGCTCAGGTACAATTATTATCGAAGGTTGGAGGGATTGAAATGATTAATACAGTAATTATTCGGGGATTATTCGAGTTCGTACAACAATTAATATTAGTCGCAATTGCCAAAGATTTGCCAGTGAAATTAGTGGTCGCAACGGGTGCTGAAGAAGCGCCGCGCTACCAAGCACTGGTAACAGCGAGTTTAACTTGTCGTCAGTTTACACTAGTGGCGCAAGCTAAGCCGGATTATTCGCAAGCAGATAGCTTGATTATTGGAAATTTAGTGCCATTGGCAAGCGACCGTGATGCCAGTGGTGATTTAAAGGCGACTTTGCCGCTATTTCGCGCGTTTGTGAATGATGCGATGGGCGCTGGTTTTAACGGAAAAATTATTTTGGCTGGTAGCAATGATGCGGTTTTAAGTGTCTTAGCTGCGCGTTTCAGTGGCATTGATCATTCTAAAGTGGTCGGATTGGGTACTTTGCCGCAGAGTCGTTTATTGGAGCAACTACTACGTCAGCAATTAAGTGTCGGCCCGGCGGATGTCCGCGCATTCGTAGTGGGAACTGCGGCGACACACCTGATCTCATGGAGTCGTTCATATATTGGGCCGGCGCCCGTGATGACTTATTTGGCTAACCAGGATATTAGTTTTGGGATGGACGAAATGAGTGCAGCGACGGAGCAGATCGACGACCCCACGATTGTTACTAATCAGACCTTGAGTGTGTTAGCATTAGTACAAGTGCTCAATGCGTTTTACGCCCAGACACCGTTTATCGGTACCGTCACAAATATCCAAACACCAGTCGATGACGACCAGCTGGTTGGATTATCATCACCGGTACTGATTAGTGCTAACGGAATCAAACGAATGGCGGATATGGTGCTATCTGATGAAGAGCAGAAAGAATACGCTGAGATTGCGAGCCAGGTTCAAGAGGAACTTGACCGGGTCACGGCGGGGGAGTTGGATGAAGATGCCTAAACACAATGATAATTACCAATATCCACTGGATGAGACGTGGACCACGGCCGAGATCATTAAAGTTACGACCTTTTATCAAGCCATCGAGGCCGCTAATGAAGGAACAATCGCTACAGCAGACTTGTTGGCAGCCTATCGTGATTTTAAGACGGTCGTTCCGGCTAAGTCGGAAGAAAAACGACTGGCTCGTGATTATGAGGCTGCTTCAGGTTATCGGATTTATCAAACAATGCGCGCAGCTCAGGAAACTAACAAGCAGCGATTTCAATACCGAGACTAGGTGACTTAACGTGCAAACGAATGTGGTGAAACAGTTAAATCAGAAAATGCAAGTCGTGATGCAAACTGCGAGAGCGCAAGTGTTGGCGAAGATGGGCACCCACTTGACGGTTGCGGAGAAGACGAGTCGGCGTGATTTGGTCACTAACGTGGATCATAGCAATGAAGATTTTTTGGTGCGTCAGATTCGAGCCTTGGATCCAGTTGCGAAGATTTTAGCTGAGGAAGGAACCGGCGACCAAGTTACTGATATGAATGGTCACGTCTGGATCGTTGACCCAATCGACGGTACCATGAATTTTGTGCATCAGCGTAATCATTTTGCGATGATGGTGGGCTTGTATGTTGACGGTAAACCAACACTGGGATATATCTTTGATGTCATGGCGAATAAATTATATGCTGGTGGTCCTGAAGTCGGCGTCACGCTTAACGGTGAATTGCTGGCTGCACCCGCGGATGTTGATCTGAATGCGGGGCTGTTTGGTGCGAGTGCGCCGTTACTAATTCAAGACCGCTTCAATATGCAGACGATTATTGCCAAATCACTGGGACCACGGATTATGGGTAGTGCTGGTATTCAAATTAGCCAGGTCTTAGCGGGCGAACTAGTCGGCTACCTGTCATACTTGCGACCATGGGATTTTGCGGCTGGTCGCGTTCTCGCGGAAAGCCTTGGCTTGGTTGTGTCTAGAGTTGACGGCAACCCGGTTAATATGTTATCATCGGGTGCTGTACTGATAGCGACAAAGCGCGCACAACGCTCAATTTTGGCAATCGTCTAGTAAGTAGTGGGACTGTGACCCATATGTCACAGTTTTTTTATGTCAATGGATGAAAGCCGCTGAAAACGTCGTTATGAAGGCTTCAAGTTGAAGCTATGACTTGATAGTAACGGCGGATTGTATTAATATATGTAAGATTTCTGCTGTCGAAGATAGTCAGAATTTTGAAGGATGAAAGGAAGATCAATTTTGAAATTTAGAGATGATATCCGCAACATTGCCATTATTGCCCACGTTGACCACGGTAAAACGACGTTGGTTAACGAAATGCTTAAACAATCGGATACCCTTGACGAACATGTCCAGATTGACGATCGGGCGATGGACACTAATGCCATTGAAAAGGAACGCGGTATCACGATCCTTTCGAAAAACACGGCCGTACGTTACGGCGACAAACAAATTAACATTCTAGATACACCAGGACATGCTGACTTCGGTGGTGAAGTTGAACGAATCATGCGCATGGTTGACGGGGTATTACTCGTTGTTGATGCGTTTGAAGGAACGATGCCTCAAACTCGGTTTGTTTTGAAAAAAGCTTTGGAACAACACCTAACACCAATCGTTGTTATTAACAAAATCGACCGCCCCGGTGCACGTCCTGAAGAGGTCGTTGACGAAGTGTTAGACCTCTTCATCGAATTAGGTGCTGACGAATCACAATTAGACTTCCCAGTGGTCTATGTTTCAGCTTTAAATGGGACTTCTAGTTATGAATCAGATCCTGCTAAGCAGGAACATACGATGCAACCAATCTTCGATACGATCATCAAGACGATCCCATCACCAATTGACAACTCTGACGAACCTTTACAATTCCAAGTGGCCTTATTAGACTACAACGATTATGTTGGTCGGGTTGGTATCGGTCGGGTCTTCCGTGGTACGATCAAGGTTGGTGACAGTGTTTCTGTCATGAAACTCGATGGTAGTAAGAAAAATTTCCGCGTAACTAAGTTGTTTGGGTTCTTTGGTCTTCAACGTTTGGAAATCAATGAAGCCCACGCCGGTGACTTAGTTGCTGTTTCTGGGATGGAAGATATCAACGTTGGTGAAACGGTTGCTGATTCAGCTAATCCTGAAGCTTTGCCAATCTTACGGATTGACGAACCAACTTTACAAATGACTTTCGGTACGAACTCCTCACCATTTGCGGGTAAGGAAGGTAAGTTCGTAACTGCCCGTCAACTTGAAATGCGGTTGAAGGCTGAACTTGAAACCGATGTTTCACTTCGGGTTGATGATACTGACGAACCTGGTTCATGGGTCGTTTCTGGTCGTGGGGAATTGCATTTGTCAATCTTAATCGAAACGTTACGGCGTGAAGGTTATGAACTACAAGCATCTCGTCCAGAAGTTATCTATCGCGAAATTGATGGTAAGCGTTGCGAACCATTTGAATCTGTTCAAATCGATACGCCAGACGAATATACTGGTTCAATTATTGATACCTTATCAAAGCGTAAGGCTGAAATGAAGAACATGGAAAGTACTGGTAATAACCAAACCCGGTTGACTTTCTTAGCACCTTCACGAGGCTTGATCGGTTATTCAACTGAATTCCTTTCATTGACACGTGGTTACGGAATCATGAACCATACTTTCTCTGAATACCTCCCAGTTATTCCTAACTGGAACCCAGGCCGTCGTAACGGTGCTTTGGTTTCAATCAACCAGGGTAAGACCACGACATACGCCACAATGGGAATCGAAGACCGGGGAACGATTTTTGTTGATCCAGGTACCGAAGTATATGAAGGCATGATCGTGGGCCAAAATAGCCGCGAAAATGACATTTCAGTTAACATTACTAAGGGTAAGAACATGACCAACGTGCGTTCTTCTAACAAGGATTTGACGGCGACAATCAAGACACCAACGCATTTGACATTGGAAGAATCGCTTGAATTCTTGAATAGTGATGAATTCTGTGAAATTACGCCAGATCATGTTCGCTTGCGGAAACGCATTTTGAACACGAACTCCCGTGAAAAAGAAGCTAAAAAGCGTAAAATGAACAAGTAAGTTGATTGCTTGGAAGCACGTCCTTAATAGGGCGTGCTTTTTTGGTACTGGTATTTTATTAAAGCCGTATCCTGAAGAACGCCATTTCTACAAGCATTTATGGTGGCTAATATTAACGCTGCCACTTTATATGTTTTTGACAGCTTGGATTCGATTGATTGGTGTTATCAATGCGATGACGACCCAGGCAACTTGGAAAATGCGGGGGTTCACCGAAGAATGGCAACGATTGTTGGCCGTCTTACGTGATGATAGGCGTACAATTCACAATCACTATCGACGCCGGAAAGGAAAATGAGTTGAAGCGGCACGTGTTGGCTGACTATAAGATATCACGCGAAGTTGGCGGAATATCTTGATTGTTTAGTTCAGGTGCAAGAATTCAAACGAAGTAGATTAATGATGAGACGTTATTTTTATCAATTTAGTCAGAAGATGATTACGAGCGTTTGGTGGTTACTATTTGCACCAATGTTGTTATTTGCAGTAATGTCGCCGAATATTATTTTAGGGGATAACGCGACGTTTGGGACGAGTACGACCTTATTGACGACGGGGTTGATTATTGTGATTGTCGCCGTGTTGATTATGAACTATGCGTATCCGCGCGTTCATCGGGTGCTATATCGACTACTAATCACAAATCAGCTCCGGACGGCTGGTGTCTTGTTAGCACTCGTTTTTATTGGTCAGCTCGTATTCGTGACATTTGTCCATCCCGTCAGTGGTTTTGACGCTGGGATGCTCCACTATGCGGCTACCAGTGCGAAACACGTCCAGGAGGTGGGCGTGACGGCGTATTACAGTCTTAATCAAAACAACATGCCAATCATGCTTTTTATGCACTGGCTATCGGAAGTGACTGGTCAAACTTCATGGCAATTTTTTGATTACGTGACGCTGTTTTTTGTCGATCTTTCAGCAGCTTTCAATTTAATGAGCGTATTTGTGGTACGACGCTCGGCGTTAGGAATCGCTATGTATCTGCACGCCGGTTGGTTAGCGGTTTTTCCAAGTATTATTATGCCGTATACGGATGCTTGGGGACTGCCGCTGGTTTCATTTTTCATGCTGTGCTATTTTGTGATGAGTCAAACGAAGCGACCGCCGTTACTGCGTGTGGCCGCCGCCGTCGGGTTTGGCGTGAGTGTGACATTAACGTACTTCATGAAACCGTCATCCATTATTCCGGTAATCGCCATTGCCATCATCAGCTTTTTAGCACGTTTGCGGTCGCGGCAGGGTTCACAAACGACGATGATTTTTGTGACGGTCGCCATGGCAATCTTGATGCTCGAAAGTGCCGGCCTCACTTATCATTATACGAATCAGGCCATCCAGAACCAGACGTATATCAAAATCGATAAATCAAGGTCGATTCCGGCGATTCATTTTATGGCCATGGGCGTTTACGGCTCCGGCGGGTATAGTGAAAAGCAGGCGATACAGATGGCCGTTTTGCCCACCAAGGCACAAAAAACGGCTTACTCAATCAAGATGCTGAAGCGTCAGCTCAAGAAACTGGGACCGTGGGGTTACCTTGAATTCTTGGTAAAAAAGCAACGCAATAATACTGCTGACGGGACCTTTGGCTGGTTGAAGGAAGGCAATTTCTTTCGCGAAAATCAAAAACCAAGCAACCAGGGCTTTAGTAATTGGTTAAAAAACTTTATTTATTTATACGGTCGCCATATTGCAGATTTTCGGTTTGTGGCGCAACTGTGGTGGTTAGTGCTACTCGTGATTATCGCGTTGGGCTTTGGCCTGCGCTGGCAATTGATTCAATTGCTCCGGTTGGCGATGATTGGTGGGTTTATCTTCCTCCTCTTGTTCGAAGGTGGTCGGAGTCGGTACTTAATTCAGTACTTACCGTGCCTGCTATTACTGGGCGCATTCTCATTTGAACGGGCAGTTGCGAATATCCAGCGTGTTAGGGATTGGTATCAGCGTAAGTTGCGAGCCGCGATTGCGGCAGATGAGGCCGAGTGAGCGTGCAATCGTCCCAGTGCGTGACACGAAATCGATCGTTAACGAGCGGTTAGCAATCCAAAATAGCTGTGGTGGGTCCTAAATAGGGCTTACCACGGCTATTTTATCGTTCACGTTGTCGATTGTTGGCTCTTGCGGGGGCGCTTATCGCGTTATGGGTGGCAATGCGCGATAAATTCATTCCGACGTCAAGTGCCGGAACGGCGCGGGTTGTTCAAATCGTCTAGGTACGTTTATTAAGGGAAATACACTGATTTGGAGGCGTTACCAGTCGGTTACTAATGAGGCTAAACGCACTAGTTTGTAAATCAGTAATCCAAACTTGATTAAAAAACAACAAATTAATATGTGAAAATGCTGTGTTAAAATCGACTTATGCTATAATTGTTGCAAGCAAACAGTTCGCGTTATTGTGGGGGATAATCCGAATTGAGATATTAATTAGGGTGGGATTTAAGCTCATGTGGAAAAAGTTACACTATATGGACTATGTGCTGTTTATCCCGTATTTGATTCTCAGCGGGATCGGCGTTGTCATGGTCTATTCATCGAGTTCATACGTAGCCGCACAAAACGGTTCGACACCCACCGGTTATTTAGTTAAACAACTGATCTGGGTCGTCTTAGGCTTAGTGATCACCTTGGTTTGTATGAATTTGAAGATCGACTATTTTAAGCAAACCAAGTTACTTGGTATGTTAGGGTTTGCGATGTTATTTGTTCTGGTTCTCCTCCGATTGGTTGGTCAATCAATTAATGGGGCGGCTGGCTGGATCATTTTGGGACCAGTCTCGATCCAACCAGCTGAATTTTGCAAGTTTTACCTGATCATTTACTTGGCATCAATTATTTCTCAACGGGAGGCACATTTTGGAGTGGCTCGAATCCGTGAATTGGGTGCTCAGTTTGTGATGTTGTTCGCGATGATTTTACTGATTTTTGTGCAACCCGACCTTGGTGGGGCCACGATTAATTTAGCCATCGCGGCGGTTATTTTGTTTGCGAGTGGCATTTCATACTTTGTAGGTGTTGGTGTCTTTGCTGGGGCGGTCGCTGCCTTTGAATGGATTTTAGTGCCTTTAGTGAGTCGCATGCCCCAAAGTGCTTTTGCAAATTCTTATCAGTTACGGCGGTTTCTCGGTTTCCTGAATCCGTTTAAAACGGCTTCAGGAGCGGGGACGCAGTTAGTCAACTCTTACTATGCCATCTCAAACGGTGGTTTGACAGGCGTTGGGATTGGGAATAGTTTGCAAAAACGTGGTTATTTACCCGAACCGAACACTGATTTTATTATGTCAATCACTGCCGAAGAACTCGGACTAATTGGCATTTTAATCGTAATGGGCTTACTACTTGTCATCGTGATGCGCACGATCTATATCGGGGTTCGTGCGACTAATACGTTCAACGCGTTGGTCTGTTACGGTGTCGCAGCCTACATGACCATTCAAGCATTTATTAATGTGGGTGGGATCGTTGGTCTGATTCCGATTACTGGGGTGACCTTCCCATTCATGAGTTATGGTGGTTCTAGCATGATGGTATTGACGCTTTCACTAGGATTGGTATTAAACATTAGTGCACTTGAAAAAATGGCGCGCCTTAATACAGTTCGACAGGCAGGCTAAGACGATTTTATTTGGAAATGAGGGATTTTGGTGAAGAAAGTATTAATTGCTAACCGTGGTGAAATTGCGACCCGGGTCATTCGTGCTTGCCACGAATTAGGCCTTCAGACTGTTGCGATTTACGCCAAAGAAGATGAGTTTTCAGTTCACCGTTTTAAAGCTGATGAAGCGTACTTAGTAGGTGAGGGTAAGGCGCCGATTGCGGCTTACCTGGATATTGAAGATATTATTCGCATTGCTAAAGAAAATCATGTGGATGCGATTCACCCAGGTTACGGCTTTTTATCTGAAAATGCTACTTTTGCTCGGCGGATTGCTGAAGAAGGCATGACCTTCGTTGGTCCTAAGCCAGAGCACCTCGAGATGTTTGGTGATAAGATTACGGCCAAACGTGTGGCTCGCGATGCCGGCGTGCAGACGATTCCGAGTACCTTGCACCCGGTTACTAGCCTGAACGAGGCGTTACAATTTACTCAGCAATACGGTTATCCAATTATGATCAAAGCTGCCATGGGTGGTGGCGGTCGGGGAATGCGCATCGTTCACGAAGCTTCTGAATTACAAGAAGCTTTTGACCGTGCCCGTTCAGAGGCCATGCAATCCTTTGGCGATGACGAGATTTACTTGGAAAAATTCATCGCGAATCCCAAACACATTGAAGTCCAGATTTTAGCGGATGCTCACGGCAATGTCATGCATTTATTTGAACGTGACTGTTCTGTTCAGCGCCGTAATCAAAAGGTGATTGAATTTGCACCGGCCGTGGCCCTGCCAATCGAGTTGCGTCAAAAGATCTGTAACGCCGCAGTCGACTTGATGAAGAGTGTACACTATTTAAACGCCGCAACGGTTGAATTCTTGGTTGAAGGGGACCAATTCTACTTCATGGAAGTTAATCCGCGGGTTCAAGTTGAACATACGGTGACAGAAATGATTACCGAAATCGATATTGTCCATGCTCAGCTCAAAATTGCGATGGGTGGTGACCTATTCGAGGATTTACGGTTACCACATCAAGACGCATTGACATATAAGGGTGCGGCAATTCAGTGTCGAATTACGACGGAAGATCCCGCAAATGATTTTATGCCAGATACTGGTCGCATCGAGACGTACCGGTCACCAGGTGGTAATGGGGTTCGTTTGGATGCTGGTAATACCTATTCCGGCGCAATCGTAACGCCTTATTTTGATTCACTGCTTGTAAAGGCTTGTGTTGCGGCGCGGAACTTCAGAGCGGCCGTTCATAAAATGCGACGCGTCCTAGTTGAATTCGATATTCGCGGCGTGAAGACGAACATTCCGTTTATGCTGAATGTGATTGACAACCCAACGTTCCAAGCAGGTGAAGCGGGGACCCGGTTTATTGATCAGACCCCAACGCTCTTCAAATTCCCTGACGATACGCAACGTGAAGATAAGATGTTGAAGTATATTGGAAATGTGACGGTCAATGGTTTCGCTGACGTTGCCCAACATTCGAAGAAGTACTATCTGGACGTTGAGTTTAAGGATGATTTTCAACCGATCGCACCCGACATCGTCACGGCAAAAGACGTGTTGGATCAACAAGGTGTCCAGGGATTACAACAGTGGTTGTTAGCCCAGAAGCAAGTGTTATTAACAGATACGACCATGCGGGATGCGCATCAGAGTTTATTTGCAACGCGGATGCGGACGAAGGATATGTTAGCCGTTGCCGCGGCTTCACAAAAAGCGTTGCCACAGTTATTCTCCTATGAGATGTGGGGTGGTGCGACGTTCGATGTGGCCTATCGTTTTCTAAATGAAAATCCCTGGAATCGGCTGAAAGAACTTCGGCAGGCAATGCCCCGGACACTCTTCCAAATGTTGTTCCGTGGTTCCAATGCGGTGGGTTACCAGAACTATCCAGATAATGTGATTCGCGAATTTATCTTAGAAGCAGCTAAGAGTGGCATTGATGTTTTCCGCATTTTTGACAGTTTGAATTGGATTCCTCAAATGGAAAAGAGTATTCAGGCCGTCAAGGAAACCGGGAAGATTGCGGAAGCCACGATTTGTTATACGGGCGACATTATGGACCCTGATCGGCAAAAATACAATCTTGATTATTACCGTCAGCTGGCCTTGGATCTACAATCAACTGGTGCCGATATTATTGCCATCAAGGATATGGCGGGTGTGTTAAAGCCAGAGGCCGCCTATGAATTAGTATCGACGTTGAAAGACGCGCTGTCCGTGCCAGTTCATCTGCATACGCATGATACGACTGGTAATGGAATCTTTACCTATGCCCGAGCAGTGGAAGCTGGTGTTGACGTGGTCGATGTTGCTGCGAGTGCGCTATCAGGCACGACCAGCCAACCATCAATGAGTTCGTTGTATTACGCATTAGCCCACAATGATCGTCAACCTGATGTTGATATTAACAACGTTGAAGCCATCGATCGGTATTGGCAAGGCGTACGGCCATACTACCAAGACTTCTCGAACGGTATGACCGGACCACAGACAGATATTTATCAGACGCAGATGCCGGGTGGACAATATTCTAACTTGCAGCAACAAGCTAAGGCTGTTGGTCTCGGGGATCGTTGGGAAGAAGTTAAGACGATGTATGCGACGGTCAATGATATGTTTGGTGATATTATCAAAGTTACGCCCAGCTCTAAAGTTGTTGGTGACATGGCCCTGTTCATGATGGAAAATCACTTGACACCGGGCGATGTTTATAATCAGGGTACCAAGCTCGATTTCCCAGCATCGGTCATCAACTTCTTTGCTGGCAATCTTGGTCAACCAGTCGGAGGCTTTCCAAAGAAGCTCCAGCAGATCGTCTTGAAAGGCCAGCCAGCGTTGACTGTGCGGCCCGGTAGTTTAGCCAAACCAGCTGACTTTGCTGCGGTCAAAGCAGAGCTATCGGCTAAGCTTGGCCATGAAGCGAGCCATCAGGAAGTGCTCAGCTACATCCTGTATCCGAAAGTATTCATGGATTACGACGCTAGCCATAAGCGCTACGGGCACGTATCACTGTTAGACACACCGACCTTTTTCCAAGGCATGCGGCTCGGTGAGACGGTCAATATTGAGTTAGCCAAAGGTAAGACGATGATCGTCAAGCTTAATCAGATTAGTGATCCCGATGTCGATGGTGTCCGGACACTTTACTTTAGTATCAATGGTCAAAATCAAGAGATTATGGTCAAGGACAATGCCATTCACCAATCGGCAACCAGCACGCGCAAGGCGGAACCAACTAATGAAGATGAAGTTGGCGCAACGATGAGTGGTTCAGTTCTGAAACTGTTAGTTAAGAAGGGCCAAACGGTTAAGAAGGGTGAGCCATTACTTGTGACGGAAGCAATGAAGATGGAGACAACCATTCAGGCACCGGAAGATGGGGTCATCGAACATATTTATGTTAATGCGGGTGACGTCATTCAGACGGATGACTTGCTGCTCGAGATTGCACCACAATAAGGATATTTCAAGCAAAAACACTAGTGGCTTAGGTTACTAGTGTTTTTTAGCTTCAGCGCTTCGCCAATAAAAACCACTGCGTAGTTAAGAACTTAGTTGACGAAATGCTGAATCTAGCCTAACATTTAAACAGCAACGCTAGTAGAAGAGGTGAGGTTCGATGGATTTTACAGTTAAACCGCGCCGGTCGCTCATCGTTTATATGCATTCGATGAAGCAGGTGCGTCAATTGAAACGTTTTGGATTAATTCAATACCAATCGCGTAAAGAGCATTATGTGGTCTTGTACATGGATGAAAGTCAAATTCCGGCCGCGACCACGAAAATCAAAAAATTAAATTTTGTCCGCAGGGTTGAACCGTCATACCGCCCGGACGTTGCAATGAACTTTGGCGAACGTGTGGATCAAGGCTTTTTTAAGCCAACCACGACTGGTGCGCCTGATGACGATGATGAGGATTAAGTTGGTGAAGATGAAATGCGAATTGTAGCAGGAGACTTTGGTGGTCGGCGGCTCAAAGCCGTGCCAGGCATGCAAACTCGGCCGACGACGGACAAGGTTAAAGAAGCTGTTTTTAATATTATTGGCCCCTATTTCGATGGTGGGCAGTCCCTAGACTTATTTGCTGGGAGCGGTGGCTTGAGTATCGAAGCTGTATCACGCGGAGTGGCTCGGGCCGTCTTGATTGATCGGCAGTATCAAGCCATCAAGACGATCAAGGATAACATTGCCGTTACAAAAGCCCCCGAACGATTTGAAGTTATCAAAGGCGATGCTGAGCGTATTTTGGACCGATTAGCATCCCAAGATGAACACTTTGATTGGGTGTTTTTAGACCCACCCTATGCCAAGCAACAGATTGTGAAGGATATTCAGCATTGTGATGCACTAGGATTGCTGAATCCGGGTTGCCGGATCATTTGTGAGACGGATACGAATGCGAACTTGCCAACGGTCTTACCCGGATTTGAGTTGATCAGACAACAAGATTACGGTATTACGGTCATTACCATTTACCAAAAAGTAACGGAGGTCGGGTAAGTTATGGTGACAGCAGTTTTTCCGGGGAGTTTCGACCCAATCACACGGGGCCACTTGGATATGATTCAACGTGCCAGTCGATTAGTTGACCGGTTGATTGTGGCCGTCATGGTCAATACGAGTAAGCAACCGTTATTTACGATGACGGAAAAAGTCGCGATGATCAGTGATGAGCTGACGGATTTACCCAACGTTGAAGTTCAGGCCGCAACTGGTTTGACCGTTGACTTTATGGCGAGTGTCCATGCGACAGTTTTGGTACGAGGTTTGCGGAATGAACAGGACTTCGGATATGAACGTGATATCGCTTGGATGAACAAGTCATTAGACGAGACAATCGAAACGATTTGCTTGATTGCACGGCCCCCGTACGCTTACTTTTCTTCCAGCTTAATTAAGGAAGTTGCCAAGATGGGAGCGGACGTTTCCAAGTACGTCCCGACCGCGGTGGCGCAAAAACTCCATCAGCGGTTAGGAACTGATCAGCATGACTAAGGGCCGGGAGTTGTTAAAACGTTACTGGGGCTTGCTGGTCGTGATACTGGTGGTACTTGCACTATTTCTAATTCCTTTACCGTACTATATTGAAGGACCCGGAAGTGCAAACAATTTGAAGACTTTTGTGACCGTCAA
The DNA here is from genome assembly GCF_022549155.1 of Lactiplantibacillus sp. ME-2. Taxonomy (NCBI): domain Bacteria; kingdom Bacillati; phylum Bacillota; class Bacilli; order Lactobacillales; family Lactobacillaceae; genus Lactiplantibacillus; species Lactiplantibacillus sp. ME-2. Next base: position 7,381 of record NZ_JAKZEQ010000010.1, on the reverse strand, counting down.
GCGGCATCCGGATCATCACCGGGGTAAGTTTATGTTGACCTCGGTCGCAGAAGCTCGGGCGACGCCGCTGATGTGGCTTTACGCACAATTGAATCCGCACTATGACGTGGTCAGTGCTCAGGATATGACTGGCGGTCAGGATGACGCGACTTATAATCGGGTTCAGAAGTTTTATATGCGAAGTGCAATCAACGAAGCTATCGCGACGGCGTATTCGGCTGCGCATCAGCAATACCGCAAGGTTTATCAGGGTATCTACGTTTTAACGGTTCAGTCTAATTCGAAATTTAGAAACCAGTTAAAAGTTGGCGATACGATTACGAAAGTCGATGGCCACCATTTTAATACAGCCAGTGCGTATCAGCATTATATTGGTAAGCAGGGCGTCGGACATCGAGTGACGATCACGTATCGGCGAAAGGGCCACTTGAAGCAAGCAAGTGCGCCCCTAATCAAGTTGAGCACGCACCGCGCCGGGATTGGTATCGGCCTAACTGATAATATTAAAGTGACGACGACTATTCCGGTTAAGGTTGATCCCGGACAAATCGGGGGTCCCTCGGCCGGATTGATGTTTAGCTTGCAAATCTATCAGCAATTGACTAATCAGAATTTGCGACACGGACGGAAGATTGCGGGGACCGGCACCATCGATCAAAATGGACAAGTTGGTGAAATTGGTGGTATCGACAAGAAAGTGATTGCTGCTAAGCGGGCAGGGGCGACAATTTTCTTTGCACCGTATGTGAAACCAACCAAAGCGCTTTTGGCGGTTGAAGAAAAGGGTCAAACTAACTATCAACTTGCTAAAGCGACCGCGAAAAAGTACGCGCCTAATATGAAAGTTGTTCCAGTGACCTCATTTAAACAGGCCGTTCATTATTTGCAGACACACCAATAGTAAAATTGAAATGCAAGTTAGCAAAGTTTGGGGTAAAACCCAAACTTTTTTCATGGGCAGCCGCTCCTTTTGCGTAACTATTCGCTGAAGGGGTGAAAACAAATGATAGATTGTATTAAGCTGCTCAAAATGCACTGGCGGATTGTTGGTGGTGTTACTGCCGTGATCATTATTTTGATAACGGGATGGGCACTGAGTCAACTTAAGCAGCCTGAACCCGCCGGTACGGATAATTTGTTGGCACATTCGTTCAATTCCACATCAATGGGAGGCGCGAGTCGAACGTCTGCCAATGCTGACCAGCCCGCAACGAGTACCCAACCGTCGAACGCTACACCGAGCCCAGCCCGACCAACAGGTGCTAGTTCACCCGGGTATGTCGATATTAAGGGTGCGGTTAATAAACCAGGGTTGTATCAGGTTACTGCTAGTATGCGGGTCGCGGATGTCATCCAACTGGCACAAGGCATGCAGCCACAGGCAGATGCTCGGCAGATCAACTTGGCTGCCAAAGTAACCGATCAGCAAGTGATCTACGTGCCAGCTAAGGGCGAACAGGCCCCGGCTGTTGCGCCACCAGTCGTCCAGTCAACGGGGCCTACTGGCGGAACACCAACTAGTGATCATGCGGCAACGGATAAGGTCAATCTCAACACGGCTGATGTGGCCGCGTTGCAAACGTTGAGCGGAATCAGGCAGAAGAAAGCTGAAAAAATCATTGATTATCGCCAGCAACATGGTAATTTTAAAACAATTGATGATTTGAAAAACGTCAGTGGCTTTGGAGAAAAGACTGTGGCCAAATACAAAGACCAGCTCACCGTCTAGTTTCAAAGCGCACATTTTGGTATACTACTGTCATTGAAAGTGAGGCATAAAATGATGAAAGATCAACGAATTCCATGGGATCAGTATTTTATGATGCAGGCGGTCTTATTGGCGAGTCGAAGCACGTGTGAGCGGCTTTCGGTTGGTGCCACGATTGTTCGCGACAAACGCATTATTGCGGGTGGTTACAATGGTTCAGTATCCGGCGATGTTCATTGTATCGATGAGGGGTGTTACCTTGTTGATGGGCACTGTGTTCGCACTATTCACGCGGAAATGAATGCGATTTTGCAGTGTGCGAAATTCGGTGCAGCTACGGATGGTGCTGAAATCTATGTCACTGACTTTCCATGTTTACAATGCACGAAAATGTTATTACAAGCTGGAATTCAAAAAATTCATTATTTACGTAATTATCATAACGATGCGTATGCCATGTCCTTAATTGAACGAAAACACGTGGCTTTACAACAAGTTCAGTTCGACCAATCAGATTTGGATAAGCTGAATCTTGATCAAATCTTGTTAGATCGTGACTAATTGCGTGCACTATTTTTTGCTGCCATTGCGTGCGGCTTACTTAGTAGTTGGTTAGTTGACCAACAATGGCTGGCAGCCGGATTATTATTAATTTGGTTATTGCGAGTCATCCGATTACGAGATCGACAGTGTTTGATGGTGACGATTGGCTGTGTTTTATCTTTGGCAATCTGGCTGAACTGGCAAAACCACCGTTTCGCCTCCATTGTTCAGCGGCCCAGTCAGGTGGTCACAAGCCATTTGGCTGTCCAACCCGATGCGATTACGGTGCGCGGTGGTCAGTATCAGCTGATTGCCACTAGTCCAATGGGCAAAGTACTTGTTAGAGGACAGCTGAAAAGTGCCACTGAAAAACAGTATCTGACCCAGTTTACTCACCGGACGATCTGGCACGTTCAGGGGGAAGTCGCCGCCATCGCACCTCCTACCAACCCGGGGCAGTTTAATGCGCCTAGGTATTATCGCAGTCAAGGCATCGCCCGCCAAGTAACGGTCACAGCGGTTCAACGAATAGAAATTGCGTCGCGGCGTGGTTGGCTGGGGCTACTTGATCGATTACACCAATGGCGTCAGCAATTCTTTCTAGCCTGTCAAAGATTGCCACCAACGCTTAGTCGTTATGCGACGAGTCTACTGGTTGGGATACGCCCCACAAATTTTCAGACGACAATGGGGGCCGTTCAACAGCTGGGACTATTGCATTTGTTCAGTTTGTCGGGTATGCATGTTATTTTATTAGTTAAATTCTTGCAATGGGTCTTGTTACGACTGCATCTAAGTCAGCAAGCAATCGATATTTGGTTATTAGGGCTCTTGCCAGCATACCTTGTCTTGGGCGGCGGTGCCGATAGCTTGCGGCGGGCAGTTGTAACCGCGGCTTTACCAATTATTTGGCAGTTGCTAACACATCAGTCAAGTGGGGCGTTGGGTGGTTGGAGCCTTGCCCTGATAATGGGGATTGCCCATAATCCTTTGGTATTGAGCCAATTAGGTGGTCAGCTCAGTTATGGACTAGCCTTGCTGCTGATCTTAATGCCTGGTTTGCCGCCGTGGCGATTAGCAATTTGGATTCAGGTTATCAGTTTACCGGTTTTGCTTGTAGCTACGGCGCAGTGGCATCTGTGGTCCTTAGCAGTCAATTTGGTGGTTGCGCCTATTTTTAGTTGGGTATTATTACCGGTGACGGTCGTGGGGGCGAGCATTGGCTTTGGTTCTACCAATGTCACCAGCGTGTGTGAATGGGTGTTGGTTAATTTTCAGAATTGGCTTGAGTGGGTCAGCCATTGGCCAGGCCTACTCATTATCGGTCAACCGAGTACACTGTGGGCATGGACGCTCAGTCTATTGAGTTTGTGGTTGTTACGGACACCGCGGCGTCGGTATTACTGGCGACTGTTACTGGCATATGCTTGTTTTAGTCTTAGTCTACGTTTTCCACTTCACGGTGCCGTTCAATTTATCGATGTCGGTCAGGGCGATTCGATCTTGATTCGCCAACCATTTAACCGCCAAGTGAGTTTGATCGATACTGGGGGGCAACTACACTTTTCCCGGCCACGTTGGCAGGCAGAGCAGGTACAACCGCGATCGCGTGCGGAAACGATTACGGTCAATTATTTGCACCGGCTAGGGATCACTCACTTGGATACAGTTTATTTATCACACAAGGATGTTGACCATATTGGTGATTTGGGTGAACTATTACGCTTGATGCCGGTCAATCAAGTGGTGGTACCTGCCGGAATGGCGCGCCTAGCCAAGTTTCAAAAGCTGCTAGTGCCCGCCAGAAAGCGGCCTAAAGTGGTTGAAGCATTGGCCGGCCATACGTTTGCAGATGGATTGGTTGCGGTGCATCCGTTTAAACCGGGACGGGCTGAAAATGAAGATTCGTTGGTGCTAACGGGGGTTTTTGGTCAGCAACGTTTCATGTTTACGGGTGATCTTGACCGAGCGGGGGAGCGTGCAATCGTTGCCCGATATCCACAATTACGCGTGGACGTTTTAAAGCTAGGGCATCATGGCAGTAAAACAGCCTCGGATCCGTTAGCTTTGCGCCAATTAGGTGTGCACCACGGTATTTTATCGGTGGGTCGGCACAATCGCTATGGGCATCCGAATCAAGAAACACTAATAACTCTAGCTGAACAGCATATTGTCACTTATTCAACGGCTTTGCAGGGGATGATAACCTATCGTTTCGTTAATCATCGCCAGGGACGTTGGCAAACATTTTTAAAGGAAGGTGATCGCCATCAACGCACAACAGGCGTTAAAATCGATTCGCAACGGTGACTTGGCATCGATCTATGTTATCTTGGGAACGGTCGACTATTTGGCCGATCAGCTCAAACAGGCTTTTACGCAGCAAATTCCCAGTGAAGAACAAACGATGAACGTCGGCAGTTATGATATGGAAACGACGCCAGTAGCTGTGGCTTTAGATGATGCAATGTCGGCACCGTTTTTTGGTGAACGGCGATTAGTCTTTATTAATCACCCGTACTTTTTGACGGGTGAAAATAAGAAGACCAAGGTTGACCATGATCTGGCCTCACTACAGCACTATTTTGAACAACCGGAACCAAGTACGATTCTGGTGTTTATGGCACCCTATGAGAAATTAGATGCGCGTAAAAAGCTCGTTAAAACGTTAAAAAAACAGGCGACGACGGTTGAAGTCAACCAAGTCTCGGAGGCTGAAACGCAACGCTATGTGCAAGCGGCGTTAGATGAGAAACAGATTCGCATTGATGCGGACGCACTACAGGAACTGGTTAATCGAACTGACGGGCAGTTGGGACTGATTATGGGACAATTACCGAAGTTGATGATTTACGCAGCCCAATCCCAACGAATTGATTTAGCGGCAGTTCAGGCTTTGGTGACTAAATCACTGACGCAAAATGTTTTTGATTTAGTCAACGATGTACTTCGTTATCAGACGCAGTCAGCGGTCGAACTTTACCATGAACTGGTGGCAGCTCAGGAAGCCCCACTAAAGATCAATGCAATCTTATTAGGACAATTCCGATTGTTGCTACAGGTCAAAATTATGGCGCGTGCAGGCTATAGTCAGGGCAGCCTAGCTAGCACGCTTAAAGTGCACCCATATCGGGTCAAACTAGCCATGCAAACGGTCCGCCATTTTGATCAAGCTGCGTTACGGGCGGCGTACTTAGGACTGCTCCAAACAGAAGTACAAATGAAAACGACACAACGCGACCCGGAGTTGCTCTTTGAGTTATTTATGGTTCAATTTGTTAATGAGCGACAGTCAGCGGTCGGAACGCGGCTGTCCCGTTAGGCATTGGCTTGTTGGACAAGCGAGAACGACTATTCACGAAGGCAAAAGTAATAGTGCTTAGATATGGAGCCCAAAAAAAGATGGTCGACCGGAATTCTCAGAATTCGGTCGACCATCTTTTGAGTCATTAAAGGCGATAAAAAAACGCCGTCGCAATGCTCGGGCGTAAAATTAGCTTATTTAGCGTAACGTGCAGCCATCCGTGACTTGTCACGGGCAGCTTTGTTGCGCTTGATAAGACCTTTAGAAGCAGCCTTGTCAACGGCGCTAGTTGCTGCTAAGTATAAATCGTCGACGTTGTCGGCACCAGCAGTTTTAGCAGCTTCAAATTTTTTAACAGCAGTCCGCATCGCACTCATTTGGGCGGTGTTACGGACGTTTGCTTTATTGTTTGTTTTCACGCGTTCAATAGCGGATTTGATAATTGGCATCAGATTCACCTCCATCATTTTTTCAACAAATGCTATTATACATAAGCCCCGGCTTGAATGCAACCGTTATGTGTAAAGTAATTTATCTTGATATGTATTGAAACTTGCTTTTTACTCCTTAGTTTGCTAGACTATATCAAGTGTTCAGCAACCCTTTACTTAGTTTTTCGTGCACCACCAACGATTTACTCAGTTTAGGGCAATTATTGGAAAGGTGGTTGAAACACATGGCAATTTCACGCGAAAAGAAGACGGAGCTTATTAACAAGTATGCTCGTCACGAAGGCGATACTGGTTCTGTTGAAGTCCAAGTTGCAGTTTTAACGGAAGACATCAACGAATTAAACGAACATTTACGAGTTCACAAGAAGGATTTTCATTCACAACGTGGGTTGATGAAGAAAATTGGTCACCGTCGTAACTTGTTAGCTTACCTTCGTAAAGAAGACGTTAACCGTTACCGTGACTTAATCCAAAGTCTTGGTCTTCGTCGTTAATATTGAGATTACGAGAACTGCCTGCGGGTGGTTCTTTTTTTGTGTGGCGAATTGTCAAACTAAGTGCAACGGTTTGTCAAAAAATACTTCATATGGGGTTTCATAGTTTAACACTTTGCGAGGACGTTGATTTAACTGCTTTTGGCAGTGTTCAACGTCCTGTTCTGTATAATTATCAATATCTGTTCGCTTGGGAAAATATTCCCGGATTAATCCATTTGTATTCTCATTTGTTCCACGCTGTTCAGGCGAATATGGATCGGGCCAATAGACAGTAACACCTAACCTTTCGCTGATTTCATCAAGATGAAGAAATTCGGTCCCATGATCTGGTGTAATAGAATGAACAAATTCTTTAGGAATGGCCCCTAACAGTTCAACTAAGCCTTTATTTATCTCCTGCGAGTCCTTTTGCACAACCTTTTTGATAAGCGTAAGCCGACTAAGCCGATCGACAACCGTTAAAAGGATGGAGTGACCCGTTCGACCAATCACAGTATCAATTTCCCAGTCACCTATACGTTGACGCTGGTTGATAAAACCAGGGCGCTCATGGATCGAGATATAGTCGGTCTGTACTTCTCGATGTCGTCTAGTATTCTTTGAATGCCGAGTCCGATGTTTATGTCTGAGATGGCGCTGAATACCGGTATCACCACGTGAGGAGTACTTCTCACCTAAATTGTGTTGATAGATATGACGGTAAATTGTGTTGTAGCTAACACACCATTGATGTTCCTTATTAAAGCGAGCGGTAATCTGCTCTGGTGACCAGTGCAGATCTAAGATGCAATGAACAATTTGACGGCGTAATTGTGGATGGCTGTCTAATAGCCGCTTCTTGTGACAATTCTGCCACTTTTGATGATAGTCATTATCT
>NZ_JAKZEQ010000109.1:0-1391 GCF_022549155.1 Lactiplantibacillus sp. ME-2 | reverse complement strand
TTCGGTTTCTTGAGTTACAAAGCCTGGTTAAGAATCACGTGCCTCGCCTCATTTTTAACTGCTAATGTGGGCTTAAATCAGATCATTGCCTGGTCCACCCCCGTCCTGATGTTCCTTTACCCGTTAGCCATGGCACTAATCTTCTTATCGATCCTTTCGCCACTCTTCCACAAGTCAAGTGTCGTCTATGTTTGGGTCGTCGTCTTCACCGTCGTCCCCGCCGTCTTTGATATGGTTGCCGCTTTCCCCGCCGTTGTTAGCCAAAGTACTTTCGGCCAAGCAATGGCGCATGTCCAAAGCTTCTTACCACTTGCCAGCAGCGGAATGGATTGGTTAGTCCCTGCGCTAGTTGGTGCCGTCTTTGGCACGGCCCACTACTTGTTGTTACAGCGGGCAAAGGCCAGCACTGGCATGGAAGTACCGATGAAACGCTAACCGGTACCGTACTTGTTAAACAATTTAATGAATGCCAAATAAGCACTGCCCACTATTTTGTGAGCAGTGCTTATTTGATACCTCAAGTCTAACACGAACAATTATCGCAATGAGTCGGCGTTGTCATGACCGACAACTCCAATCTATTTGAATGTTACTTTCATTGCTGATTGACCATGCTGTACTTCTGTTGACCAATCTTCAGTGTGTGCTGTAACGCGACCAGGTTGCGTAAAGAAAGTAACAACCACATCGTCATAACCACTCTGTTTGATCAGATCACGATCAAAGGTCATCAGTAAATCACCAGCGTGTACGACTTGCCCATCTTGACAATAAGTCGTAAAGCCAGCACCACGGAGGTTAACCGTCCCGATTCCCACGTGAATAATTGTTTCAAGACCGTCAGCTGACACGATTCCTAACGTATGTTTAGTTGAGAACGTAAACCGAATCGTCCCATCGAATGGCGCATAGAGGCGACCATCACTTGGCCTGATGGCGAAACCAACTCCCGGTAAGCCTTGTGGCTGTGCGGCACTTTTGACATCCGCTAATGCGAGCGGTTGACCGCTTACTGGTGCTAAGATTTCAGTGGTCAGAATGTCAGATGCAGGCGTTACCGCAACATCCACTGCTTCCCCTGTTGCCAATTTGGCCTGTAACACTTCAACAATTTCGGCATGTTTCTTTTCGGTAATGGTTACTTTGAATGTAAAGACTAACAATGACAAGATTGCACATGCTAACGGCAAGTAAAACGCTAAGAGTTCAAACGTATGAATATTACTTGCAGTCATATCGGCGCCCGTTGCACTACCAGTCATACCAGCAACTAAAGCAATGGCACCGACGATACCGTTGGAAAAGGCACCAGTAATTTTGTCGAGCATCGGCCGAACGGCAAGCACCACCGCTTCATTACGATTGCCATTCTTCAATTGACCGTATTCAAT
>NZ_JAKZEQ010000108.1:0-1467 GCF_022549155.1 Lactiplantibacillus sp. ME-2 | reverse complement strand
AGTCTGAACAGTACCTTTGAAGAAATTGACCATAAACTATATCCAAACGTACCATTTGTTACCGATCATGATTTCTATACTAATAGTTTTCACTATTTTGTTGAACGAAAACCAACACCGTTCGAAAAACTAGATTTTGAAGCACCCTTCCAAAAACTTTCAAACGGTGGTTTTATCAGTTACGTTGAATTACCATGTATGAAAGATAACTTAGATGCGCTCGAAGCAATTTGGGATTATTCCTATAAAGCCGGCATTGGTTATTTTGAAATCAACACCGCAATTGACCACTGTCTGGAATGCGACTTCCATGGCGAATACACAGCCGATGAAAAAGGCTACCATTGCCCAAACTGTGGAAATTCAAATCCTGAAACCAGTGACGTTACCCGCCGGATCTGCGGTTATCTTGGCAATCCAATGAAACGTCCGCCAAAACACGGTCGTCAAGCCGAAATCATTCATCGTGTCAAGCATATGTCTGGGACCCTTGGCCGCTTAGATAACGGCGAATTTCTGGAGTCCGACATTGCCGATAAAAACAAAGTTCGCAAACTAAACAATTAATCAAAATAAAGACCATGAGAGGATCGATTCACGTTCGTTGCGTGATGGTCTTTTCACAGTTTCAAAATATTAAAAAAAAGGATGATTACATGACAACTCCAAACATTCATATCAAAAATCCAAAACCTACCAAAATTAAACAATTTGCTAACCCTGAGCCCAAAGAATGGTTAGCTAAAGACTTATCCAAAGGACTTTATGCTGACTGGAAGTTTCCATCGGTCTCAGACGGAAACGGTGTTAGAGGCTCATTATTTGTCTCTGGGTGTATGTTCCACTGCCATAACTGTTTCAATGCATCAATTTGGAACTTCAACAACGGCAAACCATTCACAAAAGACGTTCAAGACAAAATTATCCAAGATCTATCACATTCATATGTTCAGGGACTCACCCTACTCGGTGGTGAACCATTTTTAAACACAAATATTTTAATTCCGTTAATTGATCGTGTACGCAAAGAATTACCGACCAAAGATATTTGGTCATGGTCAGGCTACACGTGGGAAGAACTATTAAAAGATTCAGACGACAAACTTGAAATGTTATCAAAACTTGACGTTTTAGTTGATGGTCGTTTCGATGAACGTCTTAAAGCTGGTGACCATCCCTTTAGAGGTAGTTCCAACCAACGTATCATTGATGTTCCCGCATCATTAAAACAACACAAACTCATAAAATTAATGGAATAATTTACAAAGAACATAAGCTACTCAGTACATTAAAAATCTATTTAATTGTCAACAATACAAATGAACAACTCTATAACACTCTTCAAAAAAAGAAGCATTCGAAATAATAAGAAAAATCCACAAAGACGAAACGACATAATACCATAATAAACAAAGAGGCTGTGACATAACTAGCCTCTGTATAAGTAAATGGGACGAGAAACCGAAT
>NZ_JAKZEQ010000107.1:0-1473 GCF_022549155.1 Lactiplantibacillus sp. ME-2 | reverse complement strand
TGACCTATACCCCCAAAGTTAAAGTAAAAGCTTTAGCTTTGGAGGTATTTTTTATGACTAAGATTTCAAAGGAAACTAAATTACGTGCGTTAACTGAATATTTTGCTGGTCAAGGAAGTTCACTTGGCATCGCAAATAAGTATCAGATAGCCCCAAAATTATTTCGAATGCTTGTCGCTGCTTATCGAACTCACGGTGCTAATGTATTGTATAATCCGCCTCAGGTAACACCTGATTTTAGAATTGAGGTTGCTCATTGGTCGATTATTAATAATGCTTCTTATACGCAGGTGGCCGCTAAGTTCGGGTACGTTGGAATTCCTCAGATTAAGCAATGGAAAGAAATTTATCGCAATCAGGGGCCAAATGGGTTAATGTCTATATCAAAAGGACGGAAACCCCAAATGACAAATAAACGTAAGAAACCAACTAAGAAGCGGTCAACCAAGAAGAAACTTTCCCCAGAAGAAAATCGGCTTAAGCAATTAGAGGCCGAGAACCTGGAGTTACGCATCAAAAATGAAGCGTTAAAATTATTGGCCTCGATGAAGCAACGAACAAAGAACTCGCCCAAGTAATCTGCACCCTCGAGGCCCAATTTAAGCTGGCTGACCTTCTACGGGTCTTGCCCATTTCACCAGATACCTTCTTCTATTGGAAGCGCCGATTTGACCAACCAGATAAGGATTGCCAATTGAAACACTTTATTTCCCGCATCTGGAATCAGGACCATCACATGGGCGTTCTACGGATTACTCAGGCACTCCTGAATGACTTTGACCTTAAAGTCAACCATAAGCGAGTTTATCGGTTGATGCAGGAGCTGGGGATCCAAGGAGAAGGTTATCACAAGAAGATCCGCAAGTACGACTCGTCTAAGGGACCAGAAGGAACCAGGGTCAAGAATAAGTTACATCGGCGATTTCAAACTGATCGGCCAAACCAGAAAATGGTTTCCGATGTCACTGAATTTAAAGTTCCCCAAACTCAAGAAAGGGTCTACTTTGAACCAATCATGGATTTGTACAACAATGAGATCCTAACTTTTGCCATTACGGCTGGCAGCCCAAACCTTGAGTTTGCTTTAAAACCATTAGAGTCACTGGTTAACTTAATTCCCAATCAACCGTACAAGCAATTTCTCCACACCGATCAAGGCTGGCAGTACCGCCACCAAGCTTGGCAGAGGAAGCTCAAGAACGCTCATATTACACCCAGCATGTCTCGACGAGCAACCTGCTTAGACAATGCTTGTATGGAGAGCTTCTTTAACAAGCTAAAGGTTGAATTGGGTGATTTGTCAGATTATCATTCGGCAAAGGAATTGATAACGGCTGTGAAGAAGTGGATAATCTACTACAACACGAAACGAATTCAAATGAAACTAGGCGGCACATCGCCGATAAACTATCGACTCCGTGCCGCCTAGGAAAGACAAGCAAATATTTACTTTAACTTTTGGGGTACACCTCA
>NZ_JAKZEQ010000106.1:0-1491 GCF_022549155.1 Lactiplantibacillus sp. ME-2 | reverse complement strand
TGAAGTGAACCCACAAGTTTGGACAACTAAATTAAGCTGCTAACTGATTGGCAAGTTCTCGGTATTGTACCGGTGACTTGCCTTTTAGTTTGGTCCTGATTCTACGGTTATTATAAAATTCAATCCATTCAGTCATCGCTTGCGCGAGACTTTCTGAATTTTCGAAGTGTTCATCCATCATCTCTGCTTTCATGAGATGAAAAAATGATTCCATGGCGGCGTTATCTAAGCAAGTCGCCTTACGGGACATACTCTGAAAGGTATGATGAGTTTTAAGCGTTTTTTGCCACTGTTTATGTTGATACTGAAATCCTTGATCTGTGTGTACCGTTGTTCTATAAGGAAGCTCAGGTAATCCATCTAATGCTTCTTTTAGTGGTTTCAACGCAAATTCAAGAGTTGGGTGTGCGCTAATGTTAAATGCCAAAATTTCACCCGAAAATAAATCCATGATGGGTTCTAAATAGATTCGCTCGCTTTGACTCATCTGACCGTATCGAAATTCACTAACGTCGGCGACGAGTTTTTGATATGGTCGATCTGTCTTGAATCGACGGTGTAACTTATTTTTGGCGATTCTACCAACAGTTCCTTTGTATGAGTTATATTTGCGAGTTTGCTTATTAAAGGCCTGACATGTCCAGCCTTGCTCCTTCATAATTCGGAGGACGCGTTTATGATTAACTTTAAATCCCTGTTCATGCATAACTAACGTTATGCGACGGTAACCGTATTTTTGAGTATACTTGGCATCTGTTTGCCGAATTTCATCAATGGCTTGGATAACCTGGTCATCCTCATATTTTCGTCCCTGACTGTGCTTAGTGTAATAGTACGTGCTACGTGGTACCTTAACGGCTTTAAGGATAAAACTAATCGACGTTTTGAAGACCCGCCTCAGATCATCAATTAAGGTCACGGTTTCTCGTGAGCTGATTTTTCGTGATCTAAGGCATCGAGTTTTTTTAAAAATTCGTTCTCGATTCTTAACATCTTATTTTCTTGCTTGAGTTGCTTTAACTCATCTTTATCGTGGCGTGCTTGGATTTGTGCCGTTGTGGGTTTGGTCACTTTTTTATGTTTAGACATAGTCTTGGGATTTCCTCTCACTCTATTTAGTCTACTGAGCCCCTCTAAATCAAACTTTCTTTGCCATTGCCAGATAGTACTTGGTGAAGAGAGGTTGAAATGTAGTGCTGTTTCTGGAAGCGAAGCTTTGTGCTGTTGTTTCCAGTTTAATACTTCTATCTTGAACTCACTAGAGTATTCCAAATTCATAGGTTTCGGTTTTAATCCTGCAATGCCAAAACGATTAAAGCGATGAACCCATAGGAGAATCGTTTCATTGTTGGCAACATGGTATTTTCTGGCCAATTGAATGGAACTAATACCCGTTAAATATTGTGTCACAATAGAAATCCGTAACTCTAAATTAAATTTAGTCATAGTAAAACCCCCGAGATTGTTGTCCAATCTCGGGGGTTCACTTCA
>NZ_JAKZEQ010000105.1:0-1554 GCF_022549155.1 Lactiplantibacillus sp. ME-2 | reverse complement strand
AGATCAGCTCCTAAAAGATGGGTTTGTGGTAAACACCATTTTAAAGGAAGCTGATTTTTTTTGTCCGAACAGCGTTCGGATTAATTTTACAATCTACCCATTGTCTTGGTAATTTTTTCCTCAATCATGGGTTCAACAAAAGAATTGGTGATGTCTAATAATTGATCCAAATGTAAATTGAAGCTTGGTAATTCGCTCCATAACGGTAATCTCGGGAAATTATTTTTAGCGAAAGGCAACTTAGTCATCCTCCTTGCACAGAAATATTAATCAATCTGAACTGCAATTCCAATTAGCCCTGGGCCTGTGTGTACACATAATGCTGGGGAAACATCACCAGTATAAATGGTATGTTTTGGAAAGCTATTTCTAAGTTCGGTTAGTACATGACTTGAAATCGCTTTGTCATTGCCCTGAGCGACTGCAAGCCTAAAACTTTCGTTTGTTGAAGCATCTTCGATAGCCAGCTTTAATAACCTTGAAATTGCTTTCTTTTCAGAACGAGCTTTTGCTACTGGGTAATATATGCCATCTGAGTCGCACGATATGACTGGTTTAATATTTAAAACTGATCCCACCATCCCAGCCACTTTGCCAATCCTACCGCCAATTCTAAGATATTTTAATGTTGCAATATAAAAATAGACTTTACTTTTTAGCACGGACTGTTGAACTCGCTTAGTGATTTCTTGGTAATCATAATTAGCATTAATTAAGTCTTCTGCGTATGCTGCAATCAATCCACTACCAATACCAATACTTTTTGAATCAATAACTGTTATGATTGCGTTATTGACATTTTCAGAAGCTATTTTAAAAACCTTATTTGTAACTGATAAGCCGCTGGAGATTGTAATAGCAATGATTTTTTTATAACCTCGTTGCTGCAATTTTTTGATATATTGTGATACCAGTCCAAGAGTTGGACTAGCTGTTTTAGGAATATAACCATCTTCAATTAGTTGATACACTTCCTGAGGTTGAATAGTCACACGATCCAGATACCCGTGGTTGTTTGCTGTCACAACTAAGGGAACAACTTCAACATTTACTTGATTTTTTATTTCCGCGGGAATATCTGATGCGGAATCGACTAATAGTCCAATTTTTTTCATTTTCCCTCCATATAGTACTGATAACCTTATAAATGGTATTTTAGACTATATTATGAGGCTGTCAATACTACTATTATTCCATGATAGATTTTTGAAGTTGGCTTCTGATTATAACTTTTTACGGTGTGAGTCGCGTAGACCTGTAAATTCAAACCATCCACATAAACAAATGGGAAAGAGCAACTAACAAAATTGCGCCTACAGAGGACACCTTAGTACTGGAAAAATCAAAGCAGCTCAAGTTTTCAAGACTGATCAAATTAAACTTTCTATTTGCCATTTTTAAACAATAAAACACGCCAAGCTATTGTCATGGGAACAATAACTTGGTGTGTTTAAGTGTGTGAAAAGTACAAACGAGAGCGTAAAATATCTTGTGTAAATGGTAGATTGCAAATTTAATCCGAATTTTTGGACAAATTTGTCAGCATAGCCTGAT
>NZ_JAKZEQ010000104.1:0-1560 GCF_022549155.1 Lactiplantibacillus sp. ME-2 | reverse complement strand
CTTTGAAAACTGAACAAAGTTTCGACGAATCAAATGTGTAGGGTCTCTTGATTTTGAATCAAGAGCAAAACATTTGCGAAGTCAATTCGCTAGCAAATAAATTTTAGTACAACATTAAATGAGCTTTTTAGAACTCATCATTAATTTGAGAGTTTGATCCTGGCTCAGGACGAACGCTGGCGGCGTGCCTAATACATGCAAGTCGAACGAACTCTGGTATTGATTGGTGCTTGCATCATGATTTACATTTGAGTGAGTGGCGAACTGGTGAGTAACACGTGGGAAACCTGCCCAGAAGCGGGGGATAACACCTGGAAACAGATGCTAATACCGCATAACAACTTGGACCGCATGGTCCGAGTTTGAAAGATGGCTTCGGCTATCACTTTTGGATGGTCCCGCGGCGTATTAGCTAGATGGTGGGGTAACGGCTCACCATGGCAATGATACGTAGCCGACCTGAGAGGGTAATCGGCCACATTGGGACTGAGACACGGCCCAAACTCCTACGGGAGGCAGCAGTAGGGAATCTTCCACAATGGACGAAAGTCTGATGGAGCAACGCCGCGTGAGTGAAGAAGGGTTTCGGCTCGTAAAACTCTGTTGTTAAAGAAGAACATATCTGAGAGTAACTGTTCAGGTATTGACGGTATTTAACCAGAAAGCCACGGCTAACTACGTGCCAGCAGCCGCGGTAATACGTAGGTGGCAAGCGTTGTCCGGATTTATTGGGCGTAAAGCGAGCGCAGGCGGTTTTTTAAGTCTGATGTGAAAGCCTTCGGCTCAACCGAAGAAGTGCATCGGAAACTGGGAAACTTGAGTGCAGAAGAGGACAGTGGAACTCCATGTGTAGCGGTGAAATGCGTAGATATATGGAAGAACACCAGTGGCGAAGGCGGCTGTCTGGTCTGTAACTGACGCTGAGGCTCGAAAGTATGGGTAGCAAACAGGATTAGATACCCTGGTAGTCCATACCGTAAACGATGAATGCTAAGTGTTGGAGGGTTTCCGCCCTTCAGTGCTGCAGCTAACGCATTAAGCATTCCGCCTGGGGAGTACGGCCGCAAGGCTGAAACTCAAAGGAATTGACGGGGGCCCGCACAAGCGGTGGAGCATGTGGTTTAATTCGAAGCTACGCGAAGAACCTTACCAGGTCTTGACATACTATGCAAATCTAAGAGATTAGACGTTCCCTTCGGGGACATGGATACAGGTGGTGCATGGTTGTCGTCAGCTCGTGTCGTGAGATGTTGGGTTAAGTCCCGCAACGAGCGCAACCCTTATTATCAGTTGCCAGCATTAAGTTGGGCACTCTGGTGAGACTGCCGGTGACAAACCGGAGGAAGGTGGGGATGACGTCAAATCATCATGCCCCTTATGACCTGGGCTACACACGTGCTACAATGGATGGTACAACGAGTTGCGAACTCGCGAGAGTAAGCTAATCTCTTAAAGCCATTCTCAGTTCGGATTGTAGGCTGCAACTCGCCTACATGAAGTCGGAATCGCTAGTAATCGCGGATCAGCATGCCGCGGTGAATACGTTCCCGGGCCTTGTAC
>NZ_JAKZEQ010000103.1:0-1562 GCF_022549155.1 Lactiplantibacillus sp. ME-2 | reverse complement strand
TGTCATGTTTTTAGCTGTTATAGCGCCATCTTTATATACTGTGAAAGTTCCGTTGTTGGTGCTAAACGTATTAGCCTCAATGTCGGCCGCTGTTAATTTCTTACCAACAAGGAGCGTGTCAATATTCGCACTTTTCATGATAACGGGGTCATCACTATCAATAAAAACATTCTTACCAGACAGCGTCAATTGACCACCAGATGAAATCAGGGTATTACGAGCTTGAATATTAATTTGGCTAATTAAGTCATCTTTGGCTACTCTAAACAGAATATCATCTGACATCTGAGAAATCATAGAGTCTTGACCGCCATAGATATAAGGTGTCGCAGTATCACCATATTCCATCTTGAGTTCAGTAAAGTACAGACCAGAAGAAGTTCCATTATTAGAGCCAATATTATCAACCCTAATATACCCTTCGTTATCATCGGCTCCAGTCGTAAATGTAACCGTATATTGGTCAATATGTGCTGGAGAAGTTACTAAGCCGTTAAATAAACCATGTACGGTATCATAGTCTTTGGTCGAACCGTAGGCACGTGATAAGAAATACACATTAGCTCCAACAACGTTATATGAAGCAAACGCCTTAAATTGGAATGTATATTTAGTGTTTGGCAATACTGAAAAACGTAATGAACTGGTAGCAACGGTTACGTTCTGCACTGTATTTAGGCATAATAACTTTTCAGTCCCATTTTTATAGAAATTGTGAGTAACTGCTGATAGTACTCTATCAGTTGCACCCCAAGGTTGTAATTGCCAGCCTTCTAGTGAATCTGAAAAGTTACTAGAGTAAGGTATCAAGTTGACATTATTAGCGTCTTTTTTTGAAACCTTGCTTAAAATTGCGTCAGCGGTTTGTGTTTTGTACGTGTTAAAGTCTTTAGATTCAACCTTACTGGATATTGCCTTAGCAGTTTCGTCTTTGTAGGAAGAGAAGTCCTTTGTCTCGACTTTTGCAGAAATCAAGTCAGCAGTTTGCTTCTGATAGGTTGAGAAGTCCTTAGTGGCGACCTTTTCGGCAATCAAGTCAGCAGTCTGTGTCTTATACGTGTTGAAATCTCTAGATTCAACCTTACTAGATATTGCTTTAGCGGTTTCGTCTTTGTAGGACGAAAAGTCACTGGTAGCCACCTTTGAGGAAATCAAGTCTTTAGTAGTTTGCTGATATGCTGAAAAAGCACCATCGGTGACCATCTCTCCTATTTGACTAGCAGTCTGTTCTTTGTAACTAGCATATTCTGAATTAGAAACTTTTGAAGCTAGTCCATTTCCTAATTGAGCAATCGTTAGAGTGGAACCACCTTTTAAAGCAGTCACTGCTTGGCTAGTTGCGTTACCAGTATCTATTGCCGTAACCGCTTGACTAAATGCACTGTCAGCCGTACTTTGAGCTTTAACGGTAGCCGCAGACTGCACGGCTATTGCTGAATCGGCTTGGCTACCAATTGATTGGGCTTTACTAAATGCATTATCAGCCGCACTTTGGGCTTTAGCAGTAGCTGTAGACTGCACAGCTATCTCTGAATTGGCATAAGCGTAGGTGCTATCTGCGG
>NZ_JAKZEQ010000102.1:0-1756 GCF_022549155.1 Lactiplantibacillus sp. ME-2 | reverse complement strand
AAGTGATTGCTTTGGGCTTTTTAATTTCTGTTCGGATTAATTATAGAATTTGCCAGAACGAATAGCCGATAATCCGTCGTGAGTGCAGGTCCATGATGGTTGATAAGTAACACCAGCCATTACGCTTCGTTTGAATATAGGTCATATCAGCGGTCCATTTTTGATTTAAACCAGTGGTCGAGAAATCCTGCTTAAGCAAGTTGGGATGCTGTTCAACCTTGGTTTTGGAAGCCGAAGCCGCTTTCCACTTATTGACGGTAACGGAGTGGATATCCAGTTCCTTCATGAGCCGGGAAATCCGTCGTGGACTGCACCGAAGCTGCAGTGGTTGAAGTTCCAGATTCAATTCATGGTGGATCTTCATAACACCGTATCGCTGCCTAAATTCCGCAAAGATCCGCAGAATCCGTTGTTTCAAGTCCGCATCTTCGGCCCGGCGTTTTGAAGGTTTGGGGGATCGATAACGATAATACTGAGCTCTGGAAACACCGAGGATTCGGCACATCTTGGTTACCTGGTGGTGATGACTTTCTTGGTGAATGTAATCAAAGATATTGGTTACTTCTGCGCAAGAAAGCCCAGGGCTTTTTTTAGGATTTCGTTCTCCTCAGACAGCGAAGCCAGTTGCTTTTCCATCGCTTTGATTTCGTCTGGCGATTTACCGGATTGAGTTTTGCCCTGGCCCTAGATCCACTTATGAACTGTTGAATAGCCAATGCCATATTCTCTGGCCAGTTGGGCAGCTGATTCGCCTTGCTTATATAGGTTGATAATGTTTTGTTTAAATTCTTTGTCGTAACGAGTTGGCATGTAAAAATTCCTTCCTTTTGAGAGACGATTTATTCATTATACCCTCTCTTAAAAGTTGTCTCAGGAATCAGCTTACATCCATGCACTTAATTTAATAATTCGCCCTAAAAAAACTTGGATTGCCATTTCAAATAGGCAATCCAAGTTTCATCTTAGTAGTTTTTAAGTTGTGATTGGTTTTGAACATCAACAACGTATGCTTTGGTTCCCAAGTGACTGATTAGAGTGCGCATATCACTTAAGTTAATTGAGACACAGCCCTCAGTTGGCCATTGGTTCTTAACGTGGATAAAGAAGCCAGAACCATTATTCTGTCCGTGATTATCCATAACAACCGCTAGCTCATACTGATTATGAGGCGCTGCTTTTGTGTAGTCAATCAAATGTTCGTTCTTATTGTTGGCCCAGTTACGATTCTGCCAGGTATTATATTGGCGATCGTTTTGGTCCTCAATCCAATAAGAGTTTGACTTGATTTGGCGATAACTCATGCCGGCAGTTCGAGCAGTGGCGCCTTTTCCAAAGGCAAAGCTAAGATGATAAACACCCTTAGGAGTTGTGCTACTTCCTTCGTGAGAGTTTCCGATGCCTCCATTGCCGATACGACTTGATGAAGTTAAAAGGTTGCGCCAAGTGTTACCTTGTTTTTGCCATAACTTTAAGGTTGCTGTTGATCCGCCATTCTGAACGACGGTCACGATTTGTTGCGCTTTTTGAGCAACACGCATGGAACCGATAATATCTGCTTCGGTTTGTGGTTGATTAGTTGATACAGCATCACCATTGCTGCCGAAGTAATAACGGTGGTTACCGACAGTGGCGTAACGGTTACGATATTGAATGTGATCCGTGCCGTAAAATTCTAACTTGTTATTACCATAGTGCCGTAGTCCAGTAATGGCATCGCCGTTGCCCCCAAAGTAATAAAGCTTATTGTTACCAACAG
>NZ_JAKZEQ010000101.1:0-1780 GCF_022549155.1 Lactiplantibacillus sp. ME-2 | reverse complement strand
AAACTTGTTCTTTGAAAACTAGATAATATCAAATATATTTTTTCATAATGAAACCGAGAACACCGCGTTTTTTGAGTTTTTTATTGAAGTTTAATTATCGCTAAACTCATTAATCGCATTTACCGTTAGGTAAATGAGGTTAAGTTAACAAGGGCGCATGGTGAATGCCTTGGCACTAGGAGCCGATGAAGGACGGGACTAACACCGATATGCTTCGGGGAGCTGTACGTAAGCTATGATCCGGAGATTTCCGAATGGGGCAACCCAGCAGTTTTAATCAACTGTTACCACTAGATGAATTCATAGTCTAGTTGGAGGTAAACGCTGTGAACTGAAACATCTCATTAGCAGCAGGAATATAAAGAAATTTCGATTCCCTAAGTAGCGGCGAGCGAACGGGGAACAGCCCAAACCAAAGTGCTTGCACTTTGGGGTTGTAGGACTGAACATTTGAGTTACCAAAGAACTTGATAGTCGAAGGATTTGGGAAAATCCGCCATAGATGGTGATAGCCCAGTAGATTAAATCAAATTCTCTCAGTTCAGGATCCTGAGTACGGCGGAACACGTGAAATTCCGTCGGAATCCGGGAGGACCATCTCCCAAGGCTAAATACTACCTAGTGACCGATAGTGAACCAGTACCGTGAGGGAAAGGTGAAAAGCACCCCGGGAGGGGAGTGAAATAGTTCCTGAAACCATGTGCCTACAATAAGTCAGAGCGCGTTAATGCGTGATGGCGTGCCTTTTGTAGAATGAACCGGCGAGTTATGATCCCGTGCAAGGTTAAGACTAAAAAGTCGGAGCCGTAGCGAAAGCGAGTCTGAAATGGGCGTTTTGAGTACGAGGTTATAGACCCGAAACCAGGTGACCTATCCATGTCCAGGTTGAAGGTGCGGTAAAACGCACTGGAGGACCGAACCCGTGTAAGTTGAAAATTGCTGGGATGAGGTGTGGATAGCGGTGAAATTCCAAACGAACTTGGAGATAGCTGGTTCTCTCCGAAATAGCTTTAGGGCTAGCCTCGGAATTAGGATCATGGAGGTAGAGCACTATTTGGACTAGGGGCCCGTCTTGGGTTACTGAATTCAGATAAACTCCGAATGCCATTGATTCATATCCGGGAGTCAGACGATGAGTGATAAGATCCACCGTCGAAAGGGGAACAGCCCAGACCATCAGTTAAGGTCCCTAAATGTATGCTAAGTGGAAAAGGATGTGGAGTTGCATAGACAACTAGGATGTTGGCTCAGAAGCAGCCACCATTTAAAGAGTGCGTAATAGCTCACTAGTCGAGTGATCCTGCGCCGAAAATGTACCGGGGCTAAGCATACTACCGAAACCATGGATGCGACCATTAGGTCGCGTGATAGGAGAGCGTTCTAAGGGCGGTGAAGCAAGATCGTGAGGACTTGTGGAGCGCTTAGAAGTGAGAATGCCGGTATGAGTAGCGAAAGATAGGTGAGAATCCTATCCACCGAATGACTAAGGTTTCCTGGGGAAGGCTCGTCCTCCCAGGGTTAGTCGGGACCTAAGTCGAGGCCGAGAGGCGTAGACGATGGATAACAGGTTGAGATTCCTGTACTAGTTAAGTGCGTTTGAGCAATGGAGGGACGCAGGAGGCTAAGATGTGCATTCTGTTGGATTAGAATGTCCAAGCAGTAAGTCTTGTGAAGAGTCAAATGCTTTTCACTTTAAGGACAAGCTGTGATGGGGAGCGAAATTTAGTAGCGAAGCGTCTGATGTCACACTGCCGAGAAAAGCTTCTAGTGAGTACTTAAC
>NZ_JAKZEQ010000100.1:0-1914 GCF_022549155.1 Lactiplantibacillus sp. ME-2 | reverse complement strand
ATTTCCCGACTAGTTTTTGAACAAAATCAAATAGATTGTCATAATCAATAATGCCACTATCTAATCGGGTGATACTACACTCACCCGCCCGCTCCATTGACCGGTAATCAATGCCATCACGTTTAATCTTAGAATCAAGGCCGTATTTAGTCCCCACAAACGAATGACTGTCACAATAAAACTGACCGTTGCCAATTGGTATCAACCAACTAACCGCGGTCAAGTCATTACTTTTTGATAAATCAATGCCAATATAGGCGTCACGATTATGTAAGTCGGGCACCTTTGCCAATTTACCAGCGGCCCAATCGTCTGCTGAAATATAACTGTCCTCACTGGCTTGCAACCACATGTTGAAGTTCTTAACCAGTATTGGAATGAGATTATTTTGTTTAATGGCAAGGTCAACGTCGGCCTGAATCTTTTCCGTCATGCGTTGCTTAACGTGTGGTTCACTGAATAACGGGTTGGCCTTAATCCAATTGGCTTGATCGTAAACTTCTTCGCGGTCGTCCAGTTCCCATATTGCCACAAAATAACGGTCAGCTTCGGTCTTGCCCTTTAAAACGTCCGTCAGCATGTCATATTCGGCGTGCATTGGAACGTTAAGGTTAAGGCCCGAGGTGGAAATCACCGCCAGCAGTGAGTTATCTTCTTGTGCTTGACCAGACTTTAAAACGTTGTACACTTTGCGGTCTTTAGCTTCGTGCCATTCATCTAAAATAACGGTAGTCCCGGCATAACCATCAAGCGTACTGGTATCACTGGCAAGGGCCAAGGCTTGCGAATCAGTTTCTAAGTCAGTAATGGCTTGTTTCTGTACTTTAATCCGTTGCCGCATGTACTTCGATTGCTTGCGAACTTGCCGTAGCCCACTTGAAAGCATGTCGTAGCCCAATTTAGCTTGTTTAAGGGCGTTGCTGACGAATAATACCTGTCGGTTACGGGCGGGCTGACGTTCTCTTAAAAGGCCATTAGCGGCCATACCAGAAGCCAGATAGGTTTTACCGTTCTTCCGGGCCATACTAATAAACGCACGATCATAACGGCGGTTACCGGTAGTTTTTTCACGCCAGCCATACAGCTCACTAATAAGCCATTTTTGAAATGGTTGCATGGTGAGTTGGCTACCGTCAGTCTTAGGCATTAATTCGATAAATTTTACCGCCTGTGCCGCTTTGTCTTCGTCGTAGTAGAACGGGAAGCTGTCGTCTTTAGAACGGCTTAGATCGCGTTTAAATCGCTCACACGCCCATTTAATCTTTTGACAAGCCAGCACTTGTCCCGATAACACTTGGTCAACATATTCAATCATGACAACATCGCCTCAAAAGTATCTTCGGGTGTTTCATCTTTTTGCTTGTTTAATTCCATGCGGGCCCGGCTTGATAGCGACATGCCTAAATCATTGGCTAAGGCTTTTAAATCTTTCATCGCTTGTGACTGCAAGGCCACGTAAGGGTTCGGCTTACGTACACCAGTCTCTTGATTAGTTTGTACCAGCCCGTTCTTACGAATATCATTCTCACAAGTCTGTACCGTTGCATAAGCGCGGCAATAACTGGCTAACATGGCCCGGTCAAGTTCACTAATTGGGGTATTGGCCTTTAAATAAGGCGCTACCCGTTGCCATTCAGTCAAGGCACGATCATGTAACCAATCTGGCGGGGTTAAATCAAGCACCGGATAATCAAATAACGCTTTTTCCGCGTCCTTGCGTTGATCACGCTCATCATTGGTTAAATGTTTCTTCATACTAGCTAAGGCTTTTACTTTTTTGCTCATTTGGAGCACTCCTTTCGTTTAAATTTACGCACCAAAAAGCCCCCACGGGTTAGACCCATAGTGGCTGATTGATACATATATCCAGAATTCGTTTATTATATCTATATTATCGCACATATTTTCAAAAAG